>JAXISQ010000015.1:0-13630 GCA_034680505.1 Noviherbaspirillum sp. | reverse complement strand
GTTCTTTGATTGATCTACCATTTTGTTTTTAGCTATCCAATCGAAGAATAAAAAATTAGTTCTTAGACTGATCTACCATTTTATTCTTGGCGATCCAAGTGCACGTAAGGACGTAAAAAAAGCTGCACCTGCGTGCAGCTTTTAGTCCGAGCGCGGGGTGCGCTTACTAGCGCATCCCGTATGATGCCGAAGAACTTTTTAGTACTTAGTTCTTTGATTGATCTACCATTTTGTTTTTAGCTATCCAATCGAAGAATAAAAAATTAGTTCTTAGACTGATCTACCATTTTATTCTTGGCGATCCAAGGCATCATCCCCCTTAATTTCGCGCCGACGACTTCGATCTGATGTTCTGCATTCAGACGACGACGTGAAATCAATGTTGGTGCACCTGCTTTGTTTTCTAAGATGAAGCTCTTCGCGTATTCACCGGTTTGTATGTCTTTCAAACACTGACGCATGGCGTTTTTAGTGTCTTCAGTCACGATACGTGGGCCGGTTACATATTCACCATACTCAGCATTGTTAGAGATGGAGTAATTCATGTTAGCGATACCGCCTTCATAGATCAGATCCACGATGAGTTTGAGTTCATGCAAGCATTCAAAGTAAGCCATCTCTGGTGCATAGCCTGCTTCGACTAAGGTTTCATAACCTGCTTTGATCAATTCAACCGTACCACCACACAGCACTGCTTGTTCACCAAACAAGTCGGTCTCGGTTTCTTCACGGAAGTTGGTTTCGATGATGCCAGCACGACCACCACCATTTGCCATTGCATACGACAATGCGATGTCACGAGCATGACCCGATTTATCTTGATAGATCGCGACTAAATGCGGCACACCACCACCTTGGGTGTAGGTTGCACGTACTGTGTGACCTGGTGCTTTTGGAGCGATCATGATGACGTCGAGATCAGCACGTGGCACGACTTGACCGTAATGCACATTAAAGCCGTGTGCAAAGGCGAGTACAGCACCTTGTTTAGCATGTGGTGCTACGTTGTCGTGATAAACCTGCGCGATGTTTTCATCTGGCAGCAAAATCATGATGACATCAGCCGCTTTCACTGCATCATTCACTTCTGCTACTTTCAGACCAGCTTTTTCAACCTTGGCCCATGAAGAACCGCCTTTACGTAAACCGACGGTCACTTTACAACCTGAATCACTCAGGTTTTGAGCATGTGCGTGACCTTGTGAACCATAACCGATGATGGCGACGTTTTTGCCTTTGATGAGGGAGAGGTCGCAGTCTTTGTCGTAAAAAACTTTCATGATTTTCCTAACTAAATAAAAATTGTCTAAGTTGTTGTTTGAATTAAACCTTGAGAATTCGTTCACCACGCCCTATGCCCGATCCACCAGTGCGGACGGTTTCAAGTATGGATGCACGGTCGATGGCATCAATGAATGCATCAAGCTTGGATTTATTCCCTGTCAGCTCAATGGTGTAAGTCTTATCAGTGACATCGATGATGCGACCACGGAAGATATCCGTAGTACGCTTCATTTCTTCGCGCTCTTTACCTACTGCACGTACTTTGATCAACATGAGTTCACGTTCAATAAACGCGCCTTCAGTTAGATCAACTACTTTCACGACTTCGATTAAGCGATTCAAATGCTTAGTGATTTGTTCAACCACATCATCCGAACCTGAAGTCACGATCGTCATACGCGACAGTGTTGCATCTTCAGTTGGTGCAACGGTCAGAGTTTCAATGTTATAGCCACGCGCAGAAAATAATCCTACTACACGTGATAAAGCACCGGCTTCATTTTCTAATAAGGCAGAAATAATATGGCGCATGTTATAGATCCTCCGAACCAAGCAGCATCTCAGTGAGACCCTTACCTGCTTTCACCATAGGCCAGACGTTTTCATCACGGTCAGTGATGAAATTCATGAAGACGAGTTTGTCTTTCATCGCGAAGGCTTCTTTGAGTGAGGATTCCACATCACCTGGTTTAGTAATGGTCATACCCACATGGCCAAATGATTCTGCTAATTTATCGAAATCAGGTAAAGAATCCATGTAGGACTCTGAGTAGCGTTTGTCATAATCAATCTGCTGCCACTGACGCACCATGCCGAGATAACGATTGTTGAGCAAAATGATTTTTGGTGTCAGATGATATTGCTTACACGTTGCGAGTTCTTGTATACACATCTGAATTGATGCTTCACCTGTCACACAAGCGACCGTTGCATCAGGATGTGCCATCTGTACACCCATTGCATAAGGCAAGCCCACACCCATGGTGCCAAGGCCACCTGAGTTGATCCAACGACGTGGCTTATCAAATCCGTAGTACTGCGCTGCCCACATTTGATGTTGACCTACGTCGGATGTAATGAAGGCATCACCTTTGGTGACTTCCCACAGTTTTTGTACGACTGACTGCGGTTTGATGACTTCCGTTGAGGTTGGATATTTCAAACATTCTTTTTTACGCCACTCATTAACTTGCTTCCACCATGCAGAGATCGCAGTAGCATTTGGTTTAGTTTCAGCAGCATCGAGTTGAGACAAAATTTCATTCAACACTTCTTTGACATTGCCAACGATAGGAATGTCAACTTTCACACGTTTTGAAATTGACGAAGGATCAATATCAATATGAATGATTTTGCGTGGGTTGGTTGCGAAATGTTTAGGATTGCCAATTACGCGGTCATCGAAACGCGCACCAATCGCAATCAGCACATCACAGTGCTGCATCGCCATGTTGGCTTCATAGGTGCCATGCATACCTGGCATGCCAACAAAGTGCTCACTGGTTGAACGATATGCACCCAGACCCATCAAGGTATTGGTACAGGGATAACCGAGTTTATCGACTAATTTATTTAATTCAGGTGAAGCATCCGACAAAATCACACCGCCACCGGTGTAAATCATAGGACGCTCTGCAGTCAGTAATAACTGCACTGCTTTTCTGATTTGACCCGCATGACCTTTTTCTACCGGCTTATAAGAACGCATTTCTAGTTCTTGCGGATACTCATAAGTGGTTTTATGAATCGTGATGTCTTTAGGTATATCGACTAGCACTGGACCAGGACGGCCAGTGGTAGCAATATAAAAAGCTTTTTTCATGGTCATGGCCAAGTCTTTTACATCCTTGACCAAGAAATTATGTTTTACACAAGGACGGGTAATACCTACGGTATCGCATTCTTGAAATGCGTCTTGTCCTATTGCATGCGAAGGCACCTGACCTGAAATCACCACCATAGGAATAGAATCCATATAGGCAGTAGCCAAACCAGTCACCGCATTGGTTACACCAGGACCTGAGGTCACGAGTGCTACGCCAATTTTGTTTGAACAACGTGAATAAGCATCAGCAGCATGAATTGCAGCTTGCTCATGACGAACGAGTATGTGCTGAAACTTGTTCTGCTTAAAAATCTCGTCGTAAATATAAAGAACAGCGCCACCGGGATAGCCGAACACATGCTCGACGCCCTCTTCGGCTAGACAGCGCACAAGAATTTCTGCGCCAGTGATTTCTTGACTCATACAACTTCCTTTCAAGGTCCATGGGAGATTGATCGGATGCTCTCTCCTAATAGAATCGGCAGTTGTTTTATCCTCGGACATTCCTTTTTTGTGCGGTCACGCTAGTCCGTTATACATACCCAGATGTATTTCAAACTAACGCTAAGCGCGACTCGTGCAGCCTGAGGGCGTAAAAAAACAAAAGATTCTTCACGCTTGTGGCGTGGGTTAGAGCAAACAACTTTCAAAATGAAAGAGCCTTGTCGCACAAGCAGCGTCTTGCGCCACCCGTGGCAAGGCACAGGATTCCCCTGTGGATGACAGGGGATCGATACGTTACTGCGTTGCAGCAAGTCGGTCAAGCCCAATCTGGAGAAAATCGTTTGAAATCAAGGATTTTCTGGGCTTAATCTTGCGATGTTACGTTGATCATCACGGATATTATCAACTTTGAAACCCTGCCTCATTCAGTGTACTGCTTAGGATTGAAAATGTATCGACCTTAGCCTATTCACTCTCGCAAGCAGTACAGCCTTACAATGATGTTCCATTCAATTTAATTTGCGCTCACGTCGTGAACTCTGATCCTACCCAACTCGCTGTCAATTCAATCGCATCACCATCACTACGCGTTCGCTTAGCTTATATGGTGTATGAAGCTATGCTGTTATTCGGCGTCTTATTCATTGCCACTTGGCTGTTCTCCACTCTAATTCAACAACGTCATGCGCTGTACATGCGCACACCATTAATCATCTGGTTATTTACCGTGTTGGGCGTTTATTTCATGTGGTTTTGGACGCATGGTGGTCAAACACTGGCCATGAAAACATGGAGACTGAAACTCACTACAGTGAACGGGGATGCACTTAACTGGCGACGTGCAATGCTGCGCTATACATTGATGTGGTTGTGGTTTGTTCCAGGATTAGCAATCGCTTCTTTATTTCATGCACAGGGTTGGATGTTGGTGATTTTGCCGACTTTGAATTTCATCTTATGGGCAGCAGCTATTTTTCTCCACACAGATAGGCAATATCTACATGACAGATGGTCACACACGCGCTTGATACAGCTAGATAAAAAAACTACACCATCATCTACTCTACCAACTGAACCCACAACATGATTGCGAGCTTCACACAATTTATGTTGTTCATACAGTTGATCAGCATCGCAATGCTGACCATCTGGATAGTATCACTAGGTTTAACTGAAACATTGTCAGCGATTGTGATCAGCACTGTTTTAACGTCACTTCCACGCGCTTACATCATTATTAATAATTTTTTTACTGCTGCAGTATTCGATGCAAGACGCGCAGATGGCAAAAAATATAATCGCTGGCAATTACTACAACTTATGCTGCAAGAGTTTTATTGGAGTAGCGTGTGTTGGTTCTGGTATTTTCCATTTTCAAGATTTAGTTTGCGTCCTAGCACTCAGCATCAAGGTTTACCTGTACTACTCATACATGGCTATGGTTGTAACAGTGGATATTGGAGTCGCCTTAGCCGTTTGCTTAAAAAACAAAACATTACACATTGCGCGATAGATTGCGAACCGGTGTTAGCTGGGATAGATGATTATGCAGCCCTCATAGAGACAGCAATCACAACACTGTGTCAACACACAGGTCAATCGCAAGTGATTATTCTTGGACACAGCATGGGTGGACTATCTGCACGCGCTTATATGCGACGCTATGGTGATGAGAAAATTGCTCGTGTCATCACGCTAGGCACGCCACATCACGGCAGTAAATTAGCAGCGGCGGCATGGGGGTTAAATGCACAACAAATGTGTTGGACAGAACATGGACAAGAGAGCAATTGGATAAAAACACTGAGTGCTGCAGAATCACCTTCTACACGCACTGGCATCGTGTCGATTTATTCACGACATGACAATATTGTGTTTCCACAGCAGTCATCGCATTTACCGCATGCACGCAATATAGAAATCGAGTTAGTTGGCCACGTCGCCTTGGCCTTTGCAAAAAAATCTGTGCAAATTGTGATGCGAGAGATTATTGCAGCCCGCGAAAACAAGTTGATATCAGAAACTCGATAACTTGTTCATCGTTGTATTGTCCTGACGATCTCAGATAATCTAAAGTGGGATCGCATGAACGTGCATAAATCGTAAACAACACTACATCAACTGGCAGATCCTGACGAATCAAGCCTTCCGTTCTAGCTTTTTCTATCAAGCCTGCCATGTGTTCATTTAAATCTAGTAAGCGATTTAGATAACGCTTGTTATTCAACAAGGCATCACGCAAACTGGTATTTTCATTCGGTAGTGTGGGTAATCCACCTTTAATACGAATTTCTAACGCCCATTTCAATACACTTTTTAATTGTTCTAGCGCAGCTTGCTGAGGATTGAGTTCGCGTACAAACCCTAAAGTGTTTTCTAGCAATCTGACCATCGCAGCAGCAGCGAGCGCTTCTTTGGAAGGAAAGTGTTTATATAAACTGGCCTTGGCGATACCAACTTCCGCTGCCACCTCATCCATCGTCATGAGGTCATAACCTTTTTGAGCAAGCAAGGCATTGGTTGCATCAATAATCGCGTTTTCGCGCACAATTAACTGCTGCTGTTTAAACGAAAGCTTGGGCTCTTTACTCATTGGTTACTTTTTAGGCTAATCGGTTGGAGACACGGAATTATAAGCTAGAGATAAAAATTCAGCTTCTTGTCTGTTTAATAAGTTTAGTTTTAGCTAGCATTCACTACAAAGTAGTCTGCAAATGAAAACTTACCTTGTTCCGGTATGATCTTTTTTTATTATTTCAGCAAAATGAGCCTAGTGAGCCAGCTTTATGTCTAAAAAATCCATACAAAGTCTATGTGTCTATTGCGGCTCTTCCGCAGGACATGATCCCATCTATGCACAAGCAGCGAGTCAACTAGCCCAAAGCTTGGTAAATAATCAGATCGCTTTGGTTTACGGTGGTGGTCAGGTTGGCTTGATGGGAAAAATTGCAGATGCTGTGCTCGCACTAGGTGGGCATGTGACTGGCGTGATTCCTAAAGCATTAATGGAAACGGAAGTGGGACATCATCATCTGACAGAACTCATAGTTGTCGATGACATGCATGCACGCAAAGCTAAGATGGCTGAACTATCAGATGGATTTATCGCTATGCCAGGTGGCATAGGTACTTTGGAAGAATTATTTGAAGTCTTAACTTGGGCTCAGCTAGGCTTTCATGAAAAACCCATAGGCTTATTTAACACTGCAGATTTTTATAGTGGCTTAATCGATTTTCTTAAGCATCAGGTACAACAAGGATTTTTAAGAGCTGAACATGCTGAGCTACTGCTGGTGGATGCTGATGCACATCAGCTCATCACTAAGCTACAACAGTTTGAAATGAAAGCCGGAGTGAGTTGGCTGAGCAGACAAGCTGCAAGAACACTAGGGCCTTAGATAATTTATTTTTTGGGTGGACTCACAGCATCTAAGGCTTGTGCAAAATCCTGCAATAAATCTTCAGTCTCTTCAATACCAGTTGAGACTCGAATCAAAGATTCCGCAATACCCATACTCGCACGACGCTCAGCACCCATTTCATGATAAATCGTATGTGCTACTGGAATGATGAGTGTGCGTGTATCACCAAGATTACTAGAAGGAATAGCAAGCTGTAGATGATTGATGTAATCAAAACAATCCAAACCAACTTTCAACTCAAAACTAAACAATCCGCCATAAGTTTTGAACAATTTACTCGCTATAGCATGCTGAGGATGTTGAATTAAACCTGGATAGTAAACTGCAGCGACACGTGCATCTTTAGCTAACATGCTTGCTAAAGCAAGCGCACTAGCTGATTGTCTTTCTAAGCGTAATGCGATGGTTTCAGCACCCACTGCTAAATGATGTGCTGCTTCAGGACCGAGTGAAGCGCCAAAATCACGTAAGGCTTTGGCACGCAATTGCGCCATACCCCATTGTTTGGTTTCAAAACGTTTATAGGTTTCTGCAATATTCGGATAGCGATTCCAATCAAACAAACCTGTGTCCGTCAGACTGCCACCCAAAGCATTACCGTGTCCACCTATGTATTTAGTTAATGCATTAATGACAAAGCTCGCCCCTACTGCTTTGGGACGAAATAAATACGGCGAGGTCATGGTGTTATCCACCACATACAAAATACCATGCTTGGCACACAACTGACCTATACGCTCTAAATCAACAATCTGGGTACGAGGATTGGCTATCGTTTCTACAAACACCATGCGTGTGGCTGGTGTGATCGCGCGCTCAACATTTGCCACATCGGTCGCATCAACAAACGACACAGGCATTCCTTGTGCCTCTACCGTTTGCCACAAGCTATTCGTATTTCCAAATAAAAAAGAAGAAGAAATAACATGATCGCCGCTACGCAGTAAGCCTTGTACTAAGGCGCCTACCGCTGCCATGCCCGTTGCAAAACACAGCGTGGAGTAACCATCTTCCATGCGTGTGACTTTTTCCTCTAAAGCAGAGACAGTAGGATTGCCTTGACGTCCATAGCGGTAACCTGGTTTTTTACCTTGGAATACAGCAGCTAAATCTCGTGCATCGCTATATCCAAATGCAACCGAGTGATGTACAGGTTTATGAAGTGAGCCATGTTCAATCAGCTTCTGCCTATCACTGTGCAAAATTGTGGAGGTAAAACCGAATGTTTTTTTAGTTGTCATGGCAATGCAATATAAAACTATGGCTATTCTATCTGCGCTAAATTCAGATTAAGTTGCGTACGTACTGCATCTTCCATCATAACTTTAGGATTGGCACGCGCAAATTCTATTTTGTCTAAATAATCACGCGAGATATCACCGGTGATGTATTCACCATCAAAACATGATGCTTCGAATTTTTTCAACATAGGATTAATATCGGAAATAGAACGCCTCATATC
This sequence comes from Noviherbaspirillum sp., assembly GCA_034680505.1. Lineage (GTDB taxonomy): Bacteria > Pseudomonadota > Gammaproteobacteria > Burkholderiales > Burkholderiaceae_D > Pernthalerella. The sequence goes on along the minus strand of JAXISQ010000015.1, from coordinate 5,193 downwards.
TTCTATGTCTTGATACACCAATGCGTCTGCTGTAATTTCTCTACAGACTTCTTCATCTGTTCTATTGTGTGCAATTAGTTCATCACGTGTAGGCATATCGATACCATACACATTCGGATATTTGACTGGTGGCGCTGCAGAAGCAAAAATTACACGACGTGCACCGGAATCACGTGCCATCTGTACGATTTCACGACTTGTTGTACCGCGTACGATGGAATCATCCACCAGTAATACGCTCTTACCTTTGAACTCCGCACCGATGGCATTGAGTTTTTGACGCACTGATTTTCTACGTATAGCCTGACCTGGCATTAAGAAGGTGCGGCCTATGTAGCGATTCTTGATAAAGCCTTCGCGATAATCAAGATTGAGTGTCATTGCTAACTCCATTGCAGAGGGACGCGAAGAATCAGGAATAGGCATGACGACGTCAATATCACCAGCAGCAAATTCACGACGAATTTTGTGCGCTAGATATTCACCCATTTTTAATCGCGCTGCATATACTGATGCGCCATCAATCACAGAATCAGGTCGTGCCAGATAAACAAATTCAAATGCACAAGGATTTAAGACTGGGGATTCAGCACACTGTTGGTTATACAACTTACCATCGTTATCAATGAAAATTGCTTCACCCGGCAACACATCACGCAAGAAATGAAAACCTAAACCTTCTAGTGCGACTGATTCACTCGCGATTAAATATTCAGGACCTTTTTCTGTATCATTAAATCCTATGCACAAAGGACGTATGCCATAAGGATCACGAAACGCGAGCAAACCATAACCAGCCACTTGAGCAACAACTGCATACGAACCTCTGACTCGCTTATGCAATGCTGTTACTGCATTAAATAAAGTGTGAGGATCAAGCGAGAAACTACTGGTTGATTGTTGTATCTCATGCGCTAACACATTGAGCAAAACTTCTGAGTCTGAATCCGTGTTGATGTGACGGCGATCATTTTTGAACATCTCAATTTTGAGCTGATCTGCATTCGTCAAATTGCCGTTGTGCGCTAAGGTGATGCCAAAGGGAGCATTCACATAAAAAGGCTGCGCTTCTTCTTCACTCGAAGAGCCTGCGGTGGGATAACGACATTGACCTATACCTGAGTTACCAGGCAATGAACGCATATTCCGTGTGCGAAAAACATCGCGTACCAAACCATTAGCTTTATGCATGCTAAAAGTATTGCCGTGACTCGTCGCTATACCTGCAGCATCTTGACCACGATGCTGTAGTAACAGCAACGCATCATAGATGAGTTGGTTGACAGGTCCATGGGAAACAACACCAACAATGCCACACATGGTGGACTCCTCAACAAAAACAAATCAAGCCCAATAACAACAGGGCTGGTTTAGACTGGCTGCAATGATCCCGTAAGACCAAGCTTGCTCAATCGCGCGCGCATCTTATCTGCTTCTTCTTTATTTACAAAAGGACCTACACGTATGCGTATACGTTCTCCAGCATTGGTAGAAACTTTTTGTGAATAGGATTTAATACCTGCCTTCTTTAATTTTTCCTGCATGTCATCTGCCTTGGCTTTGTTTGCAACGGTTGCAACTTGCAAGACATAACGTATAGGTAGTTCTTTATTGGACTTAGCGTTTTTACTATCGGATTGCGATTTAGTATTGGCTGCTTTATCTTTAGATTTATCGCTAGCCTTGTCTTTCGCTTTTTCCTTAGACTTCTCAGATGACTTATCGTTAGCTTTATCGTTAGCCTTCTCTTTCGCAATCTCTTTTTTGTTTTCTTTAGCAGCTTCCTTAGGCGCGACTTCTTTTTTCACTTCTTTTTCAGGCTGTACAGCTTCTGGTACAGCGGATTTAGCAACCGGTGCAGGAGTTTCAGTCTTGATTGGTGCAGCAGGTGTAACCGGAGTGCTAGGCTTTTCAATTGCCGGAACATTATTTACTGGTGGACTTAATTCTAATGGCGGCAAGCTAGGCGCATTTTGTCGAGTGGTTGGTGCATCGCGCGCAGGAATTTGAATGGCAATGTCATCCGAGAAAGGCTTAGGCTCGGAATCAAAAATCATAGGCAAGCCAATAATCGCAGCCAGCACTAATGCGGTTGCGCCTATCAAGCGACGGCGCGCACGTCTTTTTTCAGGAAGTGCAGGATCTAACGGCTCTTGAGCTTCGCTAGATTCCGTTCTGCGGCTGCGGCGCGCTTTGACGGGAGGATTATCCTCTTCGTCCATCGCTTGCTTGTTTTTATCTAGAAAAGAGAACAAGCCCATATTGATATCGTGAGATCCAGAATCAGTGTAATGCGGATTTTTTAGCGGCCAAAATTCCGGCTACCGTCCAAAATGATCCGAAGACCACAATTCTATCATTCTCCCCTGCCCGATTACTCGCATTCCCTAGTGCTTCTGCAGGAGATGAAAAACATTCAATACTGCTTTGCGCATCCGGTCCATCCGCTGCTTGAAAACCCGCATCCAGCACAGCTTTTTTCAAGTTTTCTGCACTGGCAGCACGCGCTAAAGGTAAGTCAGTCAAACACCAGTGATCTATACGACCTGTTAACTGTGACAAGATGCCAGCAATATCTTTGTCGGACATCGCACCGAAGATGGCATAGGTGTAGGGATGAAATCCCATATTGTCGAGATTTTGCGCCAAAGTGGCAGCCGCATGCGGGTTATGTGCAACATCTAATATGACTGCAGGCCGACCCGGCAAGACTTGAAAGCGACCAGGCAAATCCACCAACACCAGACCAGTTCGTATTTCTTGCGCGCCCAATGGCAGTTTGTGACGTAATACTTCTAAAGCAGCTAACGCTGCACTGGCATTCAACAACTGATTTGCTCCACGCAGACTGGGATAAGCTAAAGCATTTCTACGTTGCTCGCGCCCTCCATAATTCCACTGTTGCTTATCGCCGGAATAATTAAAGTCACGTCCAAATAACCAGAGATCAGCACCGATTGCTTCAGCATGTGCAATCAAAGAAGTTGGCGCAACCGGATCACTGCAAATTGCGGTACGCCCCGAACGAAATATGCCGGCTTTTTCATAGCCTATTTTTTCACGTGTATCACCCAGATAATCCATGTGATCTAAATCGACACTGGTGACGATCGCAACATCGGCATCAATGATATTGACTGCATCTAAGCGTCCACCTAGACCTACTTCTAAAATCACAGCATCCAACTTCGTATCGACGAATAACTGAAGAATTGCTAGCGTTGTGAATTCAAAATAAGTCAGGGAAATAGCAAGTTTGGTGCGCACTGCCTCAACACGAGCAAAGGCATGACAAAATTTTTCATCATCCACCATCTCACCATTGATGCGAGCGCGTTCATTAAATTGTAGGAGATGAGGAGAGGTATACAGACCGACACGATATCCACCTTGCATTAGCATGGATTCCAACATAGCGCAGGTAGAACCTTTGCCATTGGTGCCACCCACAGTAATCACAGGACAAGCAAACTGCAAACCCATGGCACGTGCAACTGCATCAACACGCTCTAGTCCTAGTTCTATAACTTGAGCATGTGCAGTTTCAAGACGCTGTAACCAAGCGTCTAGACTAAGTGTGGAAGTCGTCATTGGGTTCTTACAGACACCACTGTCTAAGCTACTTAGACAGTGGCCTTAGGCTAATACCTCAGGAGGCTGGTTTTGCAAGATCGCCAAGATACGTGCAATTTCTTCACGCATTTGACGACGGTCGACGATCATATCGATCGCACCTTTTTGAATAATAAATTCAGAACGCTGAAAACCTTCAGGTAGTTTTTCACGTACGGTGTTTTCAATCACGCGTGGTCCTGCAAAACCAATCAGTGCTTTTGGTTCTGCCATCACAACATCACCCATAAAAGCAAAAGATGCAGAGACACCACCCATGGTGGGATCGGTCAACACAGAAATGAAAGGTAATTTTTTCTCAGATAGTTTGGTGAGCATAGAAGTGGTCTTTGCCATCTGCATCAGAGACAACAAACCTTCTTGCATACGTGCGCCACCGGTTGCGGTGATGCAGATGAACGGTACTTTTTGTTCTAACGCTGTTTGTGCTCCACGCACAAAACGCTCACCCACTACTGAACCCATAGAACCACCCATGAATTCAAACTCAAAACATGCCACCACCACAGGCAGAGTCATGATGGCGCCACCTAATACGATGAGCGCATCGGTTTCACCAGTCGCATCCATCGCTGCTTTTAAGCGCTCAGGATATTTTTTACTGTCTTTGAATTTGAGGGAATCGACAGGCAGTGTGTCTTGGCCAATTTCATAGCGGCCTTCTTGATCGAGCAAAGCATCTAAACGATCACGAGCGCGAATGCGCATGTGATGATCGCATTTAGGGCAGACATGCTGATTTGATTCTAAATCGGTACGATACAGAACTGCCTCGCAGGATGGGCATTTAACCCACAAGCCTTCCGGAACGGAACGACGCGTCGAAGCGTCGGAGCGTTGAATGCGGGGAGGAAGTAGTTTTTCTAGCCAACTCATGGAAGCTCACTTTCAGGAGAGCGGCGCTTTTGGCGCCACGACGGCGTCATTGTACCCGCCACCGAGTGGAGAGCCAAATCCGTAAATTTGATGTTATTTTGAAAACCATGACCAACTTCGTGTTCAGGCTGCAATCTCATCTATCGCTTTTCGTATATCAGTCAAAAACAGCCGAACCGCTTCCGTCGCTTTATCAGCAGGTGTGTTTTCTAATTCTTGAATAATGCGACTGCCGATCACAATCGCATCTGCTACTGAAGCCACTGCTTTCGCAGTGGTGGCATCGCGAATACCAAATCCCACGCCAACAGGTAGCTTCACATGCTTGCGGATAGAGGCAATGCGCTCAGACACTTCAACGGTATCGATATTGCCGGCACCAGTCACACCACGTAAAGAAACATAATAAGAAAATCCACTACCAACTTTCGCGACCTGTTTAATACGCTCTTCAGTTGAGGTGGGAGCCAAGAGAAAAATTGGATCCATATCTTTGGCTTGTAGAGCTTGTGCAAATTCCACACATTCTTCAGGTGGATAGTCGACCACAATAGCGCCATCTACCCCAGCAGCATGCGCTGCATCGATAAATGTTTGCATGCCCATACGTTCGATAGGATTGGCATAGCCCATTAAAACGATAGGCGTATGTTTATTTTTTTCACGAAAACTTTTTACATAGCC
>JAXISQ010000014.1:0-13732 GCA_034680505.1 Noviherbaspirillum sp. | reverse complement strand
AGCGTTTCAGACATAGCACGATGACCAGATAAATCAATTTTATTCCAGATGCGTATGATAGGAATATTATCAGGCAGACGCGCCAAAATTTCATCATCACCGCGAGTAGGACCGCGACTCGCATCTAAGATATGCATAATCACATCAGCATGCGCTAAAGCTTCCCATGTGCGCGAGATACCAATACGTTCTACTTCATCCGGTGCTTCATCTTCATCACGTATGCCGGCTGTATCAATAATATTGATAGGAATGCCATCGACATGAATCGTTTCTATAATTTTGTCGCGAGTAGTGCCAGCCACAGAAGTAACGATAGCGACATCCGATCCAGCAAGCGCATTTAATAACGAACTTTTTCCTACATTCGGTTGACCAGCAAGCACAACCTTAAGCCCTTCACGTAACACGGAGCCTTGTGCTGCTTGTGAAAAAACTTGCGCTAAGGTGTCGCGAATAATTTGCAACTGTCCTCGGGCATTAGATTTTTCTAGAAATTCGATTTCTTCTTCTGGAAAATCAAGCGTGGCTTCAACTAATAAACGTAAAGCGACCACTTGCTCAACTAGGGCGCGGATTTGATCAGAAAACGCACCTGATAAAGATTGCTGTGCTAATTTTGCTGCCGCTTCGCTTGAGGCTTCAATTAAATCAGAGACCGCCTCTGCTTGAGCCAGATCCAACTTATCGTTTAGGAAGGCGCGGTGTGTAAATTCACCAGGTTGCGCTAATCGTAGTTCGTGCTCTGCCCCAGCTTCTAAGCAGCGGTCTAGCAGCATTTGCAAGACGATAGGCCCACCATGGCCTTGAAGTTCTAATACTTCTTCGCCGGTATAAGAATGCGGTGCAACGAAGTACAGAGCAAGACCACTGTCAATCACGCTGCCATCAGCACGAACAAAATCCGTATAGGTGGCATGGCGTGGACTTAATTGCAGAGGTTTAGTCGAGGCATGCGGTAATTTGCAAATAGCCTGAGCGATAGGCATGAGGTTTTTTCCGGAGATGCGGACTATACCTATCCCACCACGACCAGGAGGGGTAGCAATTGCAACAATGGGTGAAGAATCAATTTTCATTCCTCAATTTTATCCTGATTAAAAAAAAGTCCGCGCTTAACAATCAGCGCGGACTCGTATTCGACAAAATTTAATCAATCAGGATTTTTCTAGTGTCGATTTTTTTGTAATAGCCCACTGCTGACCTATAGATAAAACATTATTCACCACCCAGTACAGCACTAAGCCAGATGGGAAGAAGAAAAACATAAATGAAAAAGCGATAGGCATAAACATCATGACCTTGGCTTGTATAGGATCAGGCGGTGTGGGGTTGAGCTTAGTCTGAATAAACATAGAGACTGCCATCAAGATAGGCAACAGGCCCACAGGCATATTGATACCTGGAATAACACCAAATAAAGTATCAGGTGCTGACAAGTCATGTATCCAACCCAACCACGGTGCGTTACGAATTTCAACACTAGCTAGCAGTACCCAGTAAAGAGCAATGAAAACAGGAATTTGTACTAGGATAGGTAGACATCCACCAAGCGGATTAATTTTTTCTGTTTTATATAAATCCATCATTGCCGCATTCATTTTTTGCGGATCATTTTTGTGGCGCTCACGTATCGCTGTCATTTTTGGTGTGACAAGCTTCATCTTCGCCATGCTTCTATAGCTTGCTGCTGACAGTGGGAAGAAAGCGAGTTTGATTAAGATAGTAAGAACAATAATCGTCCAACCCCAATTTCCTAATACGAGATAAATATATTCCATTAACCAGAAAATAGGTTTAGCAACAATGGTTAACCAACCATAGTCTTTGACCAAATCAAAATCTGTTGCAAAGTTTTCTAACAATGCAGATTCTTGTGGTCCAGCATAAATTTTTCCGCTTTGAGAAGAGCTAGCTGAAGGGGCAATACTGCCCATCTTCATAATTGCACCAACGGCATACAGGTGCGCGTCTATCTTTTTCGTAAATAACTCGCGCGCTACTTTATCTTCAGGCAGAAAAGCAGAAACAAAATAATGCTGCACCATCGCTATCCAACCATAGTCAACTAATTTGGCAGGAGGATTTTTTCCTTTTTCTATATCTTCATACGACACTTTATGAAACTTCTCTGTGTCGTTATAAACAGCAGGGCCACTAAAGGTGCTGTAAAACATGGAGTCGCCATCAAGCTTGGCGTCATCACGTACCAACTGCACATAGATAGATGGCGTAATAGCAGCATCCGTTGTATTACTAACTTCGTGTTTTAAATCGATTTGGTATTCACCTTTATTAAAGGTGTAGGTCTTAGTAAGTTTCACGCCATTCTCTTCCGCATCAAGTACAACTTGTATGCTGTCAGAGTGTTCTAGTGACCGAGCACCAGGGCGAGCAGTGAATAAAGATTTATGATTAGGAAAGGCACCACCTATTAAACCACTTTGCGCTGTATAGATACGATTACCCGTGTTCTCCATAAGCACAACGTTTTTAGTCGCATCACTACCATCTTTATGCTTGAGTAGTTCTAGTCGCGTTAATTCACCACCAGCAGTGTTAATTTCAGCTTTGACTAAATCAGTGGTGATAACAATGCGCTCACCTTGACTATTAGCTTTAACCGCACCAACGGGAACATCGCTGGTTGCTGGATTGCTGTTTGTCGAAGCGACTGTTGTCTGTGGAAGGCTAGCATCAGATTTAGTATTAGCTGTGCTTGACGGTGCTACTTGTTGAGGTTGGCTCGTTGAGAATAATGAAGGACCTCCATTGGAGCGAGTCCAAGAGTCCCATAGTAACAATGTAGATAGTGAAAACACCACCCACAAAATAGTACGTTTGATGTCCATATGATCTTTACTTAAACAAGAATTTAAAAATGATGTGGCGCTTTGCACTTAGCATGCGGTAGCGAGTGAAAAGAAAATTTTTCTGGAACTGGATCCCATCCACCGGCATGCCACGGATGACATTTACATAACCGCTTAGTGGCGAGTAAGGATCCCTTTAAGCCACCATGCTTGGCGATGGATTCAGATGCGTAGTCTGCACAACTAGGAAAGAAGCGACAGTTTTGCCCCAACAAAGGGCTGATGAAGTATTTATAAGCGCGCAAAAATATTAACAACAAATGCTTCATGATTTGAGATTTGTTAGCTGCGAATAAAACAATTCTGAAACTTCGCCATAGATCAACCTCTTTTGCTGACGTGAGCTTGCACTTTGTGGCCTAGTACCTAAGGGCTTACTGAGCCTCACAATGCAATCCATCGCGGGTAGTGTAGTTTGCCTAAAAATTTCTCGAGTAATACGCTTAATTGCATTCCGAGTCACAGCTCTGGGAGCAAGGCGTTTAGCAACCACAACTCCAAGCCGAGCATGCTCTAGATTGTTAGGGCGAACGTATAAAACGAAACTAGCGCTCTTGTAGGCGGGTCGCAAACGAAAAACGGATGAAAAATCATCCGTTTTTACGATACGCCTGCGCCTGTCGTAGTCTCTCGGACGTTCGCCGGTCAAGCCAGCAGGCAAGGATATGCAGTCCGCTTAGGCAGCAAGGCGCTTACGGCCTTTTGCGCGACGAGCATTAAGCACAGCACGGCCACCACGGGTTGCCATACGAGCACGGAAACCATGAGTACGTTTGCGACGGACAACGGAAGGTTGATAAGTACGTTTCATTTTGAGTCTCGCTAATCGGGAGAAGCTAGGAAAAAAGTAAAGGGCCTAGGCCATGTTACGGCGGTTTTGACCAGAGCCTGCGCAGTGCGCAGGGAACCTTGAATTAGACAGCATTTTCTGCATATCTGTCAATAAGTTAGACGAGATTTGCGATGACTTTCGCACTAACTCGATACCATTTAATTAACTTTAAAAATAGCTCGCAGCCTTGGGTGATTGAATAAACAGTAATGCCGGGACATATGTTGCTAATTACTTAGGCATCACACACAAAAAATAGCGGTCACAACAAACTATGTAAACGGAAAAAAACTATTTTTTTAGCAAATTCATTCGCCTATTGTATTTAGATAAGGCTTAATTACTTACTCTCTTTTGAATCAAGAGCTTAGCCTCAGTGTTCAAGAAGCTAAAATTTTGATTGCTATTTAACAAACATAATTGATCATATTTTCAGAATCTGCCTGTGGATAACTTCGCTTGAGAAGAGTAAAATAAGGGGTTAATGAGAAGCGCAACTAACTCTGCTGCGCGCGCTGTAATCCAAACTAGAGTGGCTAGTTGAAACACTCACAAATAGAAAAAATATGGAAGATTTTTGGCAGACTTGCTCTACTCGCTTAGAGCAAGAACTGACACCTCAACAATTCAGCGCTTGGATCAAGCCTCTCTCGCCTCTCGATTTCGAAGACGGGCGTTTGAGGATAGCTGCGCCTAATCGCTTCAAGCTGGATTGGGTAAAAACACAATTTGCAGATCGCATTACAAGTATTGCGAATGATTTTTGGCAAAGTCCTGTGGATGTGCAATTTGTATTAGATCCGCGCGGATTCAGTAAAAAACCTGCTCCACTTTCAACAGCTCCCTCAACAACGCAGACAGACACGCAAGGCGTGGTGCCTGAAGTTCGCTCTGAGCCACCTGCAGAGACGAGTGCGCGACGTGATCAGAGTCGAATTAACTCTGCATTAACGTTTGATAGTTTTGTGACGGGTAAAGCAAATCAATTGGCGCGAGCAGCAGCAATACAAGTTGCAAGTAATCCAGGTAGCTCATACAACCCTTTGTTTTTATATGGCGGTGTAGGATTAGGTAAGACGCATTTGATACATGCGATAGGCAATCAAATATTAGCGGACAATCCTTCTGTAAAAATTCGTTATATCCACGCTGAACAATATGTGCGAGATGTGGTTACCGCTTATCAGCGCAAAGGGTTTGATGATTTCAAACGTTATTATCATTCTTTAGATTTATTATTGATTGATGACATACAGTTTTTTGGTGGGAAAAGTCGAACACAAGAAGAATTTTTTTACGCCTTTGAAGCACTAATAGCAGCGAAAAAACAAATCATTATTACTAGTGATACCTATCCCAAAGAAATTACAGGGATGGATGATCGTTTAATTTCTCGCTTTGATTCCGGTTTAACAGTTGCAGTAGAGCCGCCAGAATTAGAAATGCGTGTTGCGATTCTGTTGAAAAAAGCATTACAAGAAGGCGCGGCATTATCAGATGACGTAGCATTTTTTGTAGCTAAACATTTGCGTTCAAACGTGCGTGAATTAGAAGGTGCGTTAAGAAAAATTCTGGCTTACTCACGCTTTCATGGCAAAGACATCACGATAGATTTAGTCAAAGACGCATTAAAAGATTTATTGTCGGTACAAAATCGACAAATCTCCGTTGAAAACATACAAAAAACCGTCGCAGATTTTTTCAATATAAAAATCGCCGATATGTATTCAAAAAAACGTCCTGCGAATATTGCAAGGCCGCGCCAAATTGCTATGTATTTGGCGAAGGAGTTGACACAAAAAAGTTTGCCAGAAATCGGCGAGTTATTTGGTGGGAGAGATCACACCACGGTGTTACATGCAGTCCGCAAAATTGCTGCAGATAGAAGTAAGAGTCCAGAGTGTAATCATGAGCTCCATGTATTAGAACAAACCCTAAAAGGTTGATGAAGTCCACAGACGTCTTGAAACAAAAAATAAACAACCAGATTTTTAATTCTGGTGTGTTCTGCGAAAGGAAAACACAATGCAATTGGTAAAAGCAACCAGAGACGCTTTATTGCGCCCTCTGCAAATTGTGAGTGGTATTGTCGAGCGTCGGCATACATTGCCGATTCTGGCCAATATCCTCATCCGCAAAGACGGATCAAAAGTCACACTCTTATCGACAGATATAGAAGTGCAAATTAGTACGCACGCAGAAATAGGTTCGGGTAGTGATGTGACTGCAACGACAGTGGCTGCTCGTAAGTTACTCGACATTTTGCGCGCATTGCCTGATACACAAGAAGTCGCGCTTACTATGACGAATAAGCGTTTGACAGTGCAATCAGGTAAATCCCGTTTTGCATTACAAACATTAGCGGCGGAAGAATTTCCTACGGTAGCAGCAGCAGAAACCTACAATACGCATGTTAGCTTGCCACAAAAAACGTTGAAGCATTTATTCAACATGGTGCATTTCTCCATGGCGCAGCAAGATATTCGTTACTACTTAAACGGATTGCTGTTAGTTGTTGAAGGCAATAACATCATTGCAGTTGCAACCGATGGGCATAGACTGGCTTTTTCACAAATCGCGACAGAGCAGCAATTCACGCGTCAAGAAGTCATTATTCCGCGCAAAACAATTATTGAATTACAGCGCTTGTTAGAAGAAACAGATGATTTGGTAGAAATACATATCGCTGCAAATCAAGTTAAATTCACTTTCTCTAACATAGAGCTAATTTCTAAATTAGTTGAAGGTAAATTCCCTGATTACACACGCGTCATACCCAAGGGCTATAAAAATAATTTCACATTGAACCGTGATTTATTGCTGCGTTCCTTGCAACGTACTGCAATCATGACTTCCGATAAATTTAAAGGCGTACGCTGCATAATCGCCCCCGAAAGTTTGAAGATCAGTTCAACCAATGCCGATCAAGAAGAAGCAGTAGAAGAACTCGAAATTGAATACGCAGGCGATAGCGTGGATATAGGTTTCAATGTCAGCTATTTACTTGACGTACTCAACAATCTGAAATGCGACAGCATTAATATCGCTTTAGGTGATGCAAATTCATCTGCACTCATCACGATTCCAGACGATGCTGATTTCAAATATGTAGTCATGCCAATGCGAATTTAATCGCACGCATTATGAATTTGTATGCGAAGGAGCTTGGCTGGCTCCTTCATTTTATTTATTCCAGAGTAATTTGTATCTGACTTATCGAAGGTAGCCATGTCTGCAAGTCCATCAGAAAACACGAATCAAGCAAATCAATACGGTGCATCCTCTATTCAAATCCTTGAGGGGTTAGAGGCAGTAAGAAAACGGCCGGGTATGTATATCGGCGATACCTCAGATGGCACGGGTCTACATCACTTAGTCTTTGAAGTCTTAGATAACTCTATTGATGAATCTTTGGCAGGACACTGCACGGAAATTCACGTCACGATTCATTCTGATAATTCTATTTCCATCACCGACAATGGCCGCGGTATTCCTACAGGTATTAAGTGGGATGACAAGCACGAGCCTAAGCGTAGTGCAGCTGAAATTGTTATGACGGAATTGCATGCTGGTGGTAAGTTTGACCAAAACTCTTATAAGGTTTCTGGTGGCTTGCACGGTGTAGGCGTCTCTTGTGTCAATGCTTTGTCCAAGTTATTGCAATTAACAGTACGCAGAGATGGCAAACAGCATTACATGGAATTTGTACGTGGCGTTCCTCAAAACAGAGAAATCATTACGCAAGATGGACATGAAGTATCACCAATAAAAGTAACCGGCGATACCGACAAGCGTGGTACAGCAGTTCATTTTTGGGCAGACGAAGAAATTTTTTCTCATGTCGAATTTCATTACGACATATTGGCAAAGCGTATACGTGAACTATCATTCTTAAACAATGGCGTACACATTAAATTAACGGATCAACGTACTGGCAAAGAAGAAGATTTTGCTTTTGAAGGTGGTACACGCGGGTTTGTTGAATACATCAATAAAAACAAATCGGTACTGCATCCTACGATTTTCCAAGCTACCGGCGAACGGTTGTCAGACCAAAACACCATGATTAGCGTCGATGTGTCCATGCAGTGGAATGATGCTTATAACGAGCAAGTCTTGTGCTTCACGAATAATATTCCACAGCGAGATGGCGGTACCCATTTAACTGGTCTGCGTGCAGCGATGACGCGCGTGATTAATAAATATATAGAAGAACATGAATTTGCTAAGAAAGCTAAAGTAGAAATTTCTGGCGATGACATGCGCGAAGGACTGACTTGCGTACTCTCAGTAAAAGTTCCAGAGCCGAAGTTTAGTTCGCAAACCAAAGATAAATTAGTTTCATCGGAAGTACGTGGTCCAGTCGAAGAAGTAGTTGCGAAAACCTTGACTGAGTATTTACTAGAAAAACCACATGATGCAAAAATCATTTGTTCAAAAATTGTAGAAGCGGCTCGCGCACGCGAAGCGGCACGTAAAGCACGTGAACTGACGCGTCGTAAAGGCGTAATGGATGGTTTGGGTTTATCCGCAAAACTTGCGGACTGCCAAGAAAAAGATCCTGCTTTATGCGAACTGTACATCGTCGAGGGCGACTCTGCGGGTGGTTCGGCTAAGCAAGGCCGCGATCGTAAATTTCAGGCGATTCTTCCACTGCGCGGTAAAGTCTTGAATGTAGAAAAAGCACGTTTTGAAAAAATGTTGTCTTCTGAGCAGATCACAACATTAATCGCAACCTTAGGCACATCAATCGGTGCAGATGAATTCAATATTGATAAATTGCGCTATCACCGCATCATCATCATGACCGATGCTGACGTCGATGGTGCACACATACGCACCCTGCTGTTGACCTTGCTGTATCGTCAAATGCCTTTGTTAGTCGAGCGCGGTCATATCTATATTGCACAGCCGCCGCTCTATAAAGTTAAACATGGAAGAGATGAGCGTTATCTAAAAGACGATTTAGAAGAAGCCAGCTACATGATGCAGATTGCGCTGAATGAAGCAGAGCTAGTACCTGCAGAAAATAGCGCTCCAATTTCTGGCGATGCTTTGTCTGAATTAGTTCGTAAATACAATACAGCGAATGCGATTATTCGTCGCTTATCGCGCGCAATCGATCATGCGGCTTTATCTGCCATTATGACTGGGGTTACCTTAGATTTGTCCAATGCAGAATTAGCACAACAGTCTGCAAATGAAATGAGTAAGGCAATTAACGATCCAGCAGTAGAAGTCGTGTTTAGTCTTGATGAGCTATCTGATAAGCGCATGTTGCGTATACAGCGTCGATTACATGGCAACATGAAAGTCAGCGTGATTGATGCTGATTTCGTACGTGGTGCTGATTATTCAGTCTTAGCAGAAGCAGCAGCTACATTCAAAGGATTGATACGTCCAGGTGCGATCGTGCGCCGGGGCAATGGTGACAAGAAACGTGAATCAGCGATTGTAGATTTCCATCATGCTATGGCGTGGTTGCGTGATGAAGCTGAGCGCGGTGTTTCCAAGCAGCGTTACAAAGGATTAGGTGAGATGAATCCTGAGCAGTTATGGGAAACCACTATGGATCCTAAGGTGCGGCGTTTACTCAAGGTTCAAATTGAAGATGCGATAGCAGCAGATCAAATTTTCACTACATTAATGGGTGACGATGTTGAACCAAGGCGTGCATTCATAGAAATTAATGCACTTGCAGCAGGCAACATCGACGTTTAATAATACGTAATGCAGTAAAAGATAAACGGCCCTTACGGGCCGTTTTATTTGCAGTAAAAATTACTAACTTCTATTTTATGCAGCAAGTTTTTCAACTTCAGCAGTAGGAGCAGAAGCTCTAATTAAATAATCAAAAGCACCTAAGGCAGCTTTTGAGCCTTCGCCCATAGCGATGATGATTTGTTTATAAGGCACGGTTGTTACATCACCTGCTGCGAATACACCAGGCACTGATGTTTGACCATGTGCATCAATTTCAATTTCACCACGCGCAGATAAAGCAATCGTATCTTTGATCCAATCTGTATTAGGTAATAATCCGATTTGAACAAAAATACCATCTAACTGTATTAATTTCTCCGAACCTGACTGTCTGTCGCGATAGCGTAAGCCATTTACTTTATTGCCATTACCAGTAACTTCAGTAGTTTGTGCGCTTGTGATGATAGTGACATTACGCAGACTTCTTAACTTGCGTTGTAAAACTTCATCTGCACGCAACTTCACATCATACTCAATCAAAGTGACATGACTGACTATGCCTGCTAAATCAATGGCAGCCTCTACACCTGAGTTGCCACCTCCTACAACAGCAACTGGTTTGCCTTTAAATAAAGGACCATCGCAATGCGGACAATAGGCCACACCTCGATTACGGTATTCTTGTTCACCCGGTACATTCAGCTCTCTCCAACGTGCACCAGTAGCAACGATGACACTCTTCGCTTGTAGGTTTGCGCCACTTTCTAATTGAATAGTAAATAAATCACCGGGAATTAAAGCTGAAGCACGTTGTAACTTCATGACATCGACATCATAAGATTTAACATGTTGTTCAAGAGCTTGTACTAATTTTGGCCCTTCGGTCTCTTGTACAGAAATGAAGTTTTCAATTCCTAATGTATCGAGTACTTGACCGCCAAAACGATCTGCCACGATGCCAGTACGTATACCTTTACGTGCAGCATAAATCGCAGCAGCAGAAGCAGCTGGACCACCGCCTACAATCAACATATCAAATACAGGTTTGCTATTTAACTTCTCTGCATCACGCTTGGTGCCACTAGCATCAAGCTTGGCAAGAATTTCATCTAACACCATGCGGCCTTGACCGAAAGGTTGACCATTTAAATAGATAGAAGGCACTGCCATGATTTGACGTGCTTGCACTTCATCTTGATATAAGGCGCCATCAATCATGACGTGAGAGATACGTGGATTAATCACCGCCATTAAATTCAATGCCTGCACAACTTCAGGACAATTCTGACAAGACAATGAGATGTAGGTTTCAAAATGATAGTCACCATCCAGTTGACGTATACGTTCTATCAAATCTGCTTCGACTTTAGGTGGATGGCCACCTACTTGTAACAATGCAAGCACTAAAGAAGTGAATTCATGACCCATAGGGATACCTGCAAAGCGGATACCCATTTCTTTACCAACCGGCTTTAAAGCAAAAGATGGTGTACGTTCGCTTTTGTTGACATCTTCTTTAAAGATGAGTTGACTGGATAACGATGCTATTTCTTCGAGTAATGCACGCATATCTTTGGATGATGCTTGATCATCAAGAGAGGCATGAATTTCTACTGGATGTTTGATGTTAACCAAGTACTGTTGCAATTGATTCTTAATGGCGGCGTCCATAGTCATACTCCTATTGTCTCTGCATGTTGCCTACTAGGGCGAACAGATAATGGACACAGACGTAGCATTAAAGAGTCTGTGTCCTGTTTGCTTCAATTAAATTTTTCCAACTAAATCAAGTGAAGGTGTCAATGTCTCAGCACCTGGTGTCCATTTGGCTGGGCATACTTCACCTGGATGAGCAGCGATATATTGAGCAGCTTGCACTTTACGCAGCAGCTCTGATGCATCACGACCGATACCGTTATCATGAATTTCACACAGTTTGATTTGACCTTCAGGATTAATCAGGAAGGTACCGCGCAATGCCAAACCTTCTTCTTCAATCATCACTTCAAAGTTACGTGTGATAGCACCAGTTGGATCAGCAATCATGGGATAGCTGATTTTGCCTATGGTCTCTGAGGTGTCATGCCAAGCTTTGTGGGTGAAGTGCGTATCGGTAGATACAGAATAGATTTCTACGCCCAATGCTTTGAAAGTGTCATAGTGATCGGCCAAGTCGCCTAGTTCGGTTGGGCAAACAAAAGTGAAATCGGCAGGATAAAAGAAAACGACTGACCATTGACCTTTGAGGTTAGCTTCAGTCACAGGTACAAATTTTCCGGCATGAAATGCTTGTGCTTTGAAAGGCTTAATTGTGGTGTTAATGAGGGACATATGATTTCTCCGTTAAGTTAAAAAGGACAACGGGTTGAATCATAGCTACCAGCTATTAAAAAAGATATTTGATAGTTATTATTGATTAAATAGTGAAAATCTATTGATATGGATATGACGATAGGAAATAAGGAGAAATAAGGAGAAAAAAGAGAAAACCACCAACCTGTTTATAGCTGGTAAAAGTGCAGATAGCAATTACACACCAAAACACAAGGGCTAGTAGAATAGGGCGGAATCTGCAGAGATTAAGGCAAGTTTTTTGTACGGTACTCAGGAGGCAATATGAAAAAATTTTTAACAGTACTCGTGATTGGCATTATGGGCATCACGATCGGTATGTCGAGCGCGGAGGCAAAACGATTGGGTGGCGGAGGATCATTTGGTAAGTCATCTCCTTCGTACAATAAATCAGCGCCTATGCAAAATGGACAAGCAGCAGCGGCGCCATCAAAAGCAGCGCCGGCAGCAGCACCAGCCAGAAGTCCATGGGGAGGCATTTTAGGTGGAGCTTTATTAGGCTTAGGTATTGGCGCGTTATTTTCACATTTTGGTATGGGAGCAGAATTGTCTAGCATGCTAGGTACGATGCTCATGGTGGGATTATTCGTATTTGCTGCGATCCTACTGTTTAAATTTATCAACCGTAAGTCTTCACCGATGCAACAGCCAGCCTATGCAGGTGCTATGGAAAGAAGTATGACACCAGAAATTGGTTCAAATATCGGTCAAGGAAGCGCTTATAACCAAACAGGATCAGGTGATGCATCTAGCATTCCAGCAGGTTTTGATACACCAGCATTTTTAAGACAAGCGAAAAGTAACTTTATACGCATGCAAGCGGCATGGGATAAATCGGATGTGCATGACATACGTGATTTCACTACGCCAGAAATGTTTGCAGAATTAAAGATGCAATTAACCGAGCGCGGTGCAGAAACGAATCATACGGATGTTGTGAGTTTAGAAGCTGAATTACTAGGCATAGATCAAACGGATACGGAGTATATGGCGAGTGTACGTTTCTCCGGCATGATTAAGGAATCGGAACATGCGCAAGCAGAAGCATTCCGAGAAGTGTGGATATTGTCTAAGCCAGTTACAGGAAATATGGGTTGGCTATTAGCTGGTATTCAGCAAAACTAATTACAGCGACTTCGTTCGTAATTTAAAAATTAAGAGTAAGAAATATAAAAGCTGTCCGCATGCGGGCAGCTTTTTTTGTGCACGAAATTAAAATATCACATTGACCGGTTAAACTAATATTAGCGAGAACAGCGGTAAGCAATAACTACGTCATTTGATCGTCAGAAAAAAGTATTAAAGAATACACAAGCAGATATATTAAAGATGAACACAAACAAAAATATACAAGAGTTTTTTGCCTATGCTTTAGTTGCCGCTGCATTAATACAAGTCATGCTAGGAGGATTGCTAGCAGCTCTCTATGCAGGATTGTTAGTCTATGCTTTAGTCCATTTGATGGCGCCACGATTAGGTCAACATGCAAATGGACAGCGATCGCGTGTCATCGCTGTAACTTTGTTAGGTGTCGCTATCATAGGCTTGTTGATCTTGATGATATGGTTGGCAACAGAATTCTTTTTATCAGATGCCGGTAGTGTATCTAGCTTATTCAAAAAATTAGCAGACTTATTGGATCAGGCGCGCGCTCAAATTCCACACTGGATGGCAAGTTATTTACCTGAAAGCGCAGAGGCTTTGCAAGAGGCGTTAACGCATTGGCTGCGAGAACATGCTTCTGAAGCGAAGAACGTTGGTGAACAAGCCGGCAGATTAATCGTCCATTTAATTGTAGGTATGGTGATAGGTGGCTTAGCTGCTACACATAACACGACTCGTACAGAGGCATATCTACCTTTAGCAAAAGCGCTTCATCAGCGCGTGGTTAATTTGCATCGCGCATTTAGACAAATCGTTTTTGCACAAGTGCGTATCGCAGCAATTAATACTTTATTTACTTCGCTGTTTT
>JAXISQ010000013.1:0-14001 GCA_034680505.1 Noviherbaspirillum sp. | reverse complement strand
GCAGAGGTCGTGCGCATGCTGCAAACCTTATTGGGTAAAGCAGGTTTTCGTCGTGGCTTGGATCTATATTTTGCAAGGCATGATGGACAAGCAGTGACTTGTGATGATTTTCGTGCAGCGATGGCAGATGCAAATATTCGCGATCTGACGCAATTTGAAAATTGGTATAGCCAAGCTGGCACACCGCGTGTCAAAGCCTCAGCACATTACGATGCAGCTGCAGCGACATACACACTCAAACTAGAACAGTTTTGTGCGCCTACGCCAGATCAAGCAAATAAAAAACCTTTCTTAATTCCTTTTGCGGTTGGTTTGTTGGATGAGCATGGTGTGGACATGCCGCTTAAATTAGAGGGCTCATATAATTTTTCTACGCCTACTGAGACGCTAGTTTTGGAATTAAAAGAAGCGGTTCAAGAATTTGTGTTCACAGGCATAACAAAAAAACCTGTACCTTCATTATTGAGAAATTTTTCAGCACCTATCAATTTAGAATTTGATTATCTTGATGAAGATCTCGCATTTTTGTTAGCGCATGACAGTGATGCATTTAATCGCTGGGAAGCAGGTCAGCGTTTAGCAACGCGCCGTTTGTTGACACTTATCAATCAACAAGCTGTAGGTCCTGATCTGAGTTATGAATCGACGGATCAGGATCAATTATATTTCGAGGCTTTGCGAAAATTATTAAATGATACAAATCTTGATCCTGCATTTAAAGAACTAGCTTTAACATTGCCATCTGAGGGAATGTTGGCAGAGTATGTGTCTGTGATTGATCCGCATTGCATACATTATGCGCGCCGCGCAATGAAGAAAAAAATCGCGCATGCACTGCGTGATGAATTTATACAGGCCTATCGACATAATCAAGTAGAAGGTGTTTATAGACCAGATCCTATTTCATCTGGTCGTCGGGCATTGCGTAATTGCGCGCTTTCCTATTTAGCTGAGTTAGATAATCATGACATCGCTAAACTGCTGCATCATCATTTGCAGCAGGCGGGGAATATGACGGACAGAATGGCGGCATTAAGTACGATGGTGCATCAAGGTACATCGCATGCTTCACAGGCCTTAAAGCAATTTTATGCTGAGTTTAAAGATGAGCCGCTGGTGATTGATAAATGGTTTAGCTTGCAAGCAGCCTCTCTAGCAACTAACATTCAAGCTGTCCGTGCCTTAATGAAGCATCCTGCATTCACTTTAAAAAATCCAAATCGTGCACGCAGTTTGATTTTTGCATTCTGTAATAGCAATCCACTTTCATTCCATGCTACTGATGGAAGCGGCTATGCTTATTGGGCGGAGCAAGTGATTGCACTAAATGCGATTAACCCACAAGTTGCGGCACGTTTGGCTAGAACTATGGATAGATGGCGTAAATACACACCGCAGTTACAAGCGGCGATGCAAGCAGCATTAGAGCAAGTCTCACGTAGCAAAAATCTTTCTAAAGATGTTGCTGAAGTGATTAATAAATCACTTTCTCATTAATTAAAATCTAATTTATCAATACACAGTTTGGAATAATAATGAAACGTATCAGCCTGACTCAACATTTAATTGAAGCGCAACGCTTACATAATTCCATTCCTGCTGAATTGCGTTTGCTGATTGAAGTTGTTGCACGTGCTTGTAAAACAATTAGTCATTCAGTCGGCAAGGGTGCGCTAGGTGATGTGTTGGGTTCAGCGAGCAGTGAGAATGTGCAGGGCGAGATACAAAAGAAATTAGACATCATCTCGAATGAAATTTTATTGCAAGCGAATGAATGGGGTGGTCATTTAGCAGCGATGGCTTCAGAAGAAATGGAAGGCATACATCCGATTCCAAATCGTTATCCTATGGGTGAATACATGTTGTTGTTTGATCCACTCGATGGATCTTCCAATATTGAAGTCAATGTTTCTATCGGTACGATTTTTTCTGTTTTAAAAGCACCTGAAGGAATGGTCACGCCGAGTGAACAAGACTTTATGCAACCAGGCACCATGCAAGTGGCAGCAGGCTATGCAGTCTATGGTCCGCAAACTATGTTAGTGCTCACCACTGGAAATGGTGTTCATTGTTTTACATTAGATCGTGAAATGGGTTCATGGGTTATGACCCAAAGAGATGTAAAAATTCCTGAAGAGACCAGTGAGTTTGCTATCAATGCTTCTAATGCACGCCATTGGTATCCACCTATGCAGCGTTACTATGAAGAGCTACAAGCTGGTAAGACAGGTCCTCGTTGTAGAGATTTCAATATGCGTTGGGTCGCTTCTATGGTCGCTGATGTACATCGCATACTTACTCGTGGTGGTATTTTTATTTATCCAGCCGATGCGCGTGACCCTAGTAAGCCCGGCAAACTTCGCTTAATGTATGAAGCTAATCCTATGGCAATGATAGTGGAACAAGCCGGCGGTGCAGCGACAGATGGAAAAGCTCGCA
The DNA here is from genome assembly GCA_034680505.1 of Noviherbaspirillum sp. Lineage (GTDB taxonomy): Bacteria > Pseudomonadota > Gammaproteobacteria > Burkholderiales > Burkholderiaceae_D > Pernthalerella. The sequence continues at coordinate 11,562 of JAXISQ010000013.1, read as the reverse complement.
TATTAGATATAAAGCCAAATGGTTTACATCAGCGCGTACCTGTTTTCTTGGGCTCAAAAAATGAAGTTGAGTTGGTTACGCGTTATCACACTGAACATTCTTAACTTTTCCTTGCTTACTTTAGTCCATCTCTTGAAAACAATGGACGAATAGTCGTTGCCGCTATAATCGTTTTGACTCATGAATAGTCTGTTGGTGACGATCATGCAGTTATTGGATTGAATCGACAAATAAGAATAGTTGAGTAGGTTTCTTGGTTGTTATCAATTTGAGATCATAAGGCGCAATCAAAACTATTAGCCGGCTATCAAAACAGCGGAGAGAGACATGTCAGAAGAAGATTCACAGGTATTTCGTGGGGATGGTCATACAGAAGATAACGATGGCATTCTTGGAAAGTCAAAAAAGCCAACGCCTAAACCCTCGGCGACTCCCGCGAGTGCTGCGCCAGTTGCAGCCCCAGCTCCAGCAGTAGCAGCGTTAGCACCTGAAGCGGTAGCAGCGCCTGCATCTAATTTAGCTGAGCAGGATATGGACTTTACGGTTGATAAATCGTCGCTCTGGCAAATGACAGAAGAAATGAAGACGCGCGTGAATCAAATGGCTTCTATGTCCGCTAGTACGAATCAACAGCTTGATATGCAAGAAAAAAATCTGCGTAAATTACAGAAAAAAAATAAATGATAAGTTTGGGTTCAGTTTTGTGAAACTGGGCAAGGAGACCGTTTTTTTAAACAAAATGAGCGGCAGCGCAGCAATACTTCACATCAAATCGCAGACTCAGCGATAATACGGCTCGGTTAAAGGGCTAAACCCACAGTTGAGATAAGTAGCCGTCTTGTTTTGTAGAGCGATCGAGCTAGCTTGAATCAGGAAATACGATTCTTGCCTTTGCAAATACGAATTCGCGAAACCCCCCGGATCCAGCAGTAAAACAGAATTAAATAGTTTTTAAAATGACACTTTTTGATAAATATGGTGGCGTACCCATGCTGACTGAAGTCGTGAAGGAATTTCACGCGCGCTTAGTACGCAGACCGCATTTGCGGCGTTATTTTTCTGAAATTACCGCTGAAAAAATTATTAATCATCATGTCGAATACATTTCTTTCGCTCTCGGTAAGCCTAGCGTGCATTTCACGAATGATGAATTACACGAATGGCATTTACCTGCAGGCGTGACCAAAGCCTCGTTTCAAGCATCGACAGATTTATTGATTGATGTATTGGAAGAAGTCGATTTTTCTGAAGAAGACTTAGAACAAGTACGTAAGCGCTTAAATAGTGTGCTTGATGAGATAGTGACCAAGGGAATCGAGAAATAAAATCGTATCGCTTGAGTTAGGTTATTCACTTACCAACTGCAAAATCCTAGATAACTTGTATTTTTTGCTACAATGGCGCCCGTTGCTGATGTAGCTCAGTTGGTAGAGCAACTGATTCGTAATCAGTAGGTCGGCGGTTCGATTCCTCTCATCAGCACCATAGCTTTAGATAAAAGCCCAGTTCAAATTGAACTGGGCTTTTTGTTTTGATGTTTAATATTTAGGTAGTGAGTTTGGTTTTTCCAGTAATCAGATTCCCATTACTAATTTTTTTTTCAACTTGCTTGATAGATTTTGATTCTTTCTTTATTTCACCAAGAAGTAAATTAATGAAAGTCTGCCATCCTTCACCTTTTGACTTATAAAAAGCTAAGGTATCACTATCAATTCTTAAGGTCACTTGTTCTTTGCATCCGCTACCAAGTGGTCTACCACGGCCGCGAGTTAAGCTTGGCTTAACTTTTTCCCATTGTTTATCAGTTAGTGGGCGGGAATCCGAATCAGAATTAGCAGCTTTTGTTACCGTTGCATTTTCTTTGGGTGACAGTCTAATTATTTTCTTTTTCATATCGATCAATCTCTCGGTTATTTGCTTTTCTTAAGCTAATGATCTGTCTGGAAAATTTAGTATCAACATACACCACGCAATACAATCGTTGCTTCATAGGTACCAAAGAAATATATCGAATTTCGCCATAATCTTTTCTTACATCGATCCAACTTAAGGCATCCTCCCAAGCAAGTAATCGAGCAAGAGATAAACTGATGCCATGCTTAGCAAGGTTGGATTCATCTTTTTTGGTATCAAACAACAAATCCATAATATTTATTGTAATTACATTAATTAAAAAAAACAAGAATTAAATGTAACTACAATAATTAAAGTTGGCTAGCCATCATCCTAGATTTAGATAAAGTCATGCAAAAATTGTGTTTCCTTAGGACTTTCTAATGTCTGATGCTTGGGGTAAGTTACAATCGTCGCAGACTTATTGAGGCATCATTTTTACTCTACTTTTAAAGTAGCGTGAAAAAATTAAATAAAAAAACTTATAAAAAAAGGTTTCGTAGCATGACTGACTTTGATAAAAACCTAGAACCTCGTTCAGTTAATTTTGTGCCGTTGACGCCGTTAGATTTTATTGCGCGATCAGCTCAGGTATATGGTGCAATGCCGGCGATTGTGTATGGCAAGACGCGCCGCACATGGGCACAAACATATGAGCGATGCCGACGATTAGCGAGTAGCTTAGCTGCGCGTGGCATTACGCGTAATGACACGGTAGCGGTGCTGTTGCCGAATATTCCCGAGATGGTAGAAGTGCATTTTGCTGTGCCTATGGCAGGTGCTGTATTGAATGCGCTCAATACTCGACTTGATTATGCAACGCTACTTTTTATGTTGCGGCATGGTGAAGCCAAGCTACTCATTATTGATAGTGAATATAGTCTCTTAGCAGAAAAATTAAAAACAGATTTGCCTGAGTTAATCGTCATTGGTGTGCATGATGAGCAAGCTGATACGCCTGCTGATCACGCCTCATGGACTGACTATGAAGTATTAATCAATCAAGGTGATCCGAATTTTGAATGGCTGATGCCAGAAGATGAATGGAATGCGATTGCCTTGAATTACACCTCGGGTACGACGGGTGATCCTAAAGGTGTGGTGTATCACCACCGTGGTGCTGCGGTGAATGCTATCTCTAACATTCTTGAATGGGATATGCCTAAGCATGCTGTCTATTTATGGACTCTTCCTCTTTTTCATTGCAATGGTTGGTGTTTTCCGTGGACAGTGGCAGCACGTGCGGGTGTGAATGTGTGTTTAAGAAAATTTGAAGCGCAACATGTGCTTGATTTAATCGCCAAAGAAAAAGTCACACATTATTGTGGTGCTCCTATAGTACAAAGTGCTTTGGCTTCAGCGCCTGCAGAGTGGCGAGCCGGTATCACGCATCGTGTCTCGACTATGGTTGCCGGTGCACCTCCATCGCCAGCCGTGATTGCGCAGATGGCAGCGATGGGATTTGATCTCACACACGTGTATGGTTTAACTGAAGTGTATGGTCCTGCAACAGTATGTGCCAAGCAAACAGATTGGCATGATCTTGAACCAGCTGCACAAGCACAATTAAATGCAAGACAGGGTGTGCGTTATCACTTGCAAGCTGGCGTTGCAGTGATGGATCCTGAGACTATGCAAGATGTTCCTGCAGATGGTGAAACATTAGGTGAGATTATGTTTCGCGGGAATATTTGTATGAAGGGATATTTAAAAAATCCAAAAGCAACGGAAGCTGCTTTTGCAGGTGGTTGGTTTCATACCGGTGATTTAGCAGTGATGTCACCGGATGGTTATGTGCGTATTAAAGATAGAAGTAAAGATATCATCATCTCAGGTGGAGAAAATATTTCTAGCATTGAAGTGGAAGACGCAATCTATCAACATCCTGCAGTAGCAGCCGTAGCAGTGGTTGCATCACCCGATGCAAAGTGGGGAGAAGTGCCTTGTGCATTTGTAGAATTGCGATCAGGAGCAGTAGTGACTGAGCAAGAAATGATTGCGCATTGCAAATTGCATCTTGCAGGTTTTAAAGTACCTAAGCGTGTGGTGTTTAAAGAGTTACCTAAAACCTCAACCGGCAAGATACAGAAATTTGCATTGCGTGAGGAAGCGGGATCGATTGCAGCGATTAATTTTAGTTAATGCATGAATTAAATTGTAGGGACGAATAGCGCAGCGTAATCGTCCGCAAAGTGAGTCTGAAACAGAATTGCATATATATTACTGATTACGTCATTCGGTTCAATGACGATTTCATACGGCGCAATATGTTTCACTATTATGTTTATTAATTGATCGTACGATTACGCTGCGCTAATCGTACCTACAATTCGTAAGAAATAAATGTAAGCGTCCGTAAATTTCAACTTTACTTCTTTTCTTTCACAAAAGATTTAATGCGTGACCATGCTTCAAATGCTTGAGGTGTGAGTTTGGTCCAACGATCAATTTCTGTTTTTTGTATCGCTGTTGGTGGTGAGCTGATGTTGTTCATCGCAGTGAGTATATCTTTTTCGCTAGGACGTTCTGGTAGTTTAGAAAAAAACTCTGCTCGCCACGTATCGCAAAGCGCCGCTTCACGAATCATAGCGGGTTTGTTTGCTGGCCAGCCTTTACTCATTTCTGTAATTAACTCATCACGTTTGCTGCGTAATTCTGCAGTATTGATTTTAGTTTTGGTGCTACGACTTTTTTGAGTGGCATGAATTTGTGCAAATAAACCCGCTAATTCACCCATGACTTCACCTAGCTGTAGTGAGGGGTCAGTCAGTGTAGAGTGAATCTGATTCAATGCTGAGCAGCGCAAGGATTGTGTTTCTATCGATGCATTATTTGATTGAGCATGCGAATTCACGACGGCGACAAAAGCCAAGCTAGTAAAAAAAACAAAAAAAGAGTGATTTGATTTGAATTTTTTCATATTGATAGAGAGTTATTTATTCACGAGTTTTGCGGGCACACTAATAGTGAGTATTGCACCGAGTACTAAACTACCTGCCAGTAAAAACATGCCTGAGCTTGTCGTGCCGCTTGCTTGCTTGAGCCAGCCAACTGCATAAGGACTCGCAAAGCCGGCTAAATTACCCAATGAGTTAATCATTGCTATACCAGCTGCTGCGCCTGTACCAGCTAAGAAGGCGGTAGGTAAACTCCAAAATAAAGGAAGGGTAGTGATAATGCAGGCTGTTGCAAGTGTGAGTGCAGCCATAGCTAGCAAGGTATTGTCAGCCCATAAAACAGATAACAATAATCCTATCGAACCAATGACAGCAGGAATGGCGACATGCCAGCGACGTTCACGTAAGCGATCTGCATTTTTTGCGATCAATAGCATAGCGATGGTTGCAGCACCATAAGGGATAGCAGACAACAAACCGATTTCTAATGGATCTGCGACACCCATGGCTTTGATAATGGTGGGTAACCAAAAGCTCACGCCGTATAAACCCATTACAAAACTAAAATAAATTAAAGCCATCAACCATACGCGACCACTACTTAAAACATGCATGACTGAGTGATCTTGTTTTTCTTGTGCATCTTCAGCGATATTTTTTTCTAAGAGATGACGTTCTTCTTCAGTTAGCCATGTTGCAGCACTAATACGATCATCCATTTTTAAAATAACGATTAAGCCTAATAAAACTGCTGGCAAGCCTTCTAATAAAAACATCCACTGCCATCCTGCTAATGCAGAGACACCATCAAAGCTTTGCATGATGTAGCCTGATAAAGGGCCACCCACGACACCTGCTAATGGAATACCTGTCATGAACATTGCAGTGATACGTCCGCGACGTTGTGCCGGATACCAATAGGTGAGATAAAGAATAATGCCAGGGAAAAATCCTGCTTCAGCAACACCCAAAAGAAAACGCATGATGTAAAAAGCGGTTTCATTGGAAACCAACATCATGCCTGCCGAAAGAAATCCCCAAGTAATCATGATGCGGCCTATCCAAAGTCGTGCACCGACTTTATGCAAAATAATGTTACTAGGTACTTCAAAAATAAAATAACCGATAAAGAAAATACCTGCACCTAAGCCATACACTACATCAGAGAAACCGAGTGCTTGCATCATTTGTAGTTTTGCAAATCCTACATTGACTCTGTCAAGATAAGCGACGATGTAGCACACTAAAAGTAGCGGCATGATGCGCCATGCAACTTTGCGATAGATGGTCTCTTGATTTAATGCGAGTGATTCCTGCACAGTTTTCTCCCTAATTATTTTTATGACTTATACCTGAATGGATTTTGGCGAAGGTGATTGTAGCGTGTCGTGACTAATTATCGATGAAACTTAGGTCTATGTTTATGGTGCAAAGCGTCATAATCTATGTGGGCTTATCGAAAAGCTATGCTACTCATTTATCTTGAGTCTTATGGCAGCATCTCAGAGTTGAATGGGTTTCTTGCCAGTGCTTTATGGCTTCCGTCATAATGTCACCTTAATGCTTGTTTTCACCCTTATTTCTCCCACACAGATTGCTATTCCATGAGAGTTTTTAATTTCAGTGCTGGTCCTGCCGTGTTACCAGAATCCGTTTTGCAGCTTGCCGCTCATGAAATGCTGGACTGGCATGGTAGTGGTATGTCGGTCATGGAAATGAGTCATCGCGGTAAAGAATTCATTAGTATTTTCGAAAAAACAGAAGCTGATTTTCGACAGCTATTGAATATTCCATCGGACTATAGCGTGCTGTTTTTACAAGGCGGAGCTTTAGCCATGAATGCGCTCATTCCATTGAATTTATTGGGGGATAAAACATCGGCTGATTATGTGAACACGGGTGAGTGGTCTAAAAAATCGATACAAGAAGCAAAAAAATATTGCACAGTGAATATAGCGGCTTCTTCCGAAGATGAGGGCTTTACCTATGTGCCAGCGCAATCCACTTGGAAGTTAAATAAAAATGCAGCATATGTACATGTCTGCACCAATGAAACTATCGGTGGTGTGGAATATCAATGGGTACCAGAAACAGGCGATGTGCCTTTAGTTGCCGATATGTCTTCACACATACTATCGCGTGAAATTGATGTATCACGCTATGGCGTGATTTATGGTGGCGCACAAAAAAATATAGGCCCTGCTGGACTAACATTTTGTATCGTACGTAAAGATTTATTAGGCCATGCTTTAGCTATGACGCCAACGGTGTTCAATTGGAAAGAGCAGACTGAACATAATTCCATGGTCAACACGCCGCCTACTTATAGTATTTATATTGCTGGTCTAGTGTTTGAATGGTTAATCGAGCAAGGTGGTTTGGTAGAGATTGAGAAGACAAATCGTGCTAAAGCTAATTTGTTATATGAATATTTTGATAGTACGCAGTTTTACCATTCACCTGTTCATAAAGCTGATCGCTCATTAATGAATGTTCCGTTCTGGCTGCAAGATGAAGCAATGAATGACGCATTTTTAGCAGGTGCTCAGCAACGAGGTTTATTACAATTAAAAGGTCATCGCTCTGTGGGCGGTATGCGTGCCTCTATCTATAACGCTATGCCGATTGAAGGTGTACGTTCTCTGGTTGATTACCTTAAAGAATTTGAGCGTAGTCACGGTTAATCTTTCTTATGCTCATGTCATAAAAAATATATTGCTGTTTTCCTGATGTAATCCGGATTTATTTCATCTCTTTCATGGTCAAATAATTCATTGACATGGTGAGGTGAGATGCTCATGGCGCACGCAACTTATGGAAAATTCGTTTCTGAATATGACATTCAGAACATCAATCAAAAACAAAGACTAGAATTACTCCGCACCTTGGAGTCAGTAGGTTTGCGCTCTGTCGGTGAGTTAGGCGACATGGTGGATAGCGATCGCTGTAAATGGCTGTTTTGGAATTTACATGAAAATTTCGACGCGATTCGTTTAATGGAGCCAACTCTACAAGCATGCATCACCAGTATGCAATTTACGATACAAGATAACCTGACCTTGCACGGCGCTGATATTGTAGACAAGCGTTTAGATTTTTCTTGTGGTTGGCATTTACAATTAACTTATCCCGGCTCTCAAGATGAAATTAGTCATGCCATAGGTAATGGTTGGATTAATTTAGCAATTGCTCAAGCATTGCCACCTTATCCTTTTTTAGGTCAAGGACAAAAAGCTTTTTTGGATGCGGATCATAGTGTCTATCCATCACAATTATTTTTAGATGGCTGGATTAGTGAGCAGGTATGGCATGAGTTGCGCGTACATTTTTGTACGGCCAATCCTACTTGTCGTACTGATGTGGTGTTACAAGATAATGGATTGTTTCCGATCAAGCCTCTATTTGATTTTGTGCGCGGGCCACCAGGTGCAATCGGTGTTATGAATATGGAGTTTCGCGCTTACTCACATCCAACCGAGCGACGCTTACATAGACGCTCTGAGCCACGCCAACGTTCTTGAAAGTAATTCACCATGAATCATGGTTTGCATCGTGCCCCAGAACCTAGTCCTGCGGATGTGCCTTTTGATAAAAATTTTCCTGTACCTTTGCCGCTAGAAGATCAAGAACAAGAATCTGTTCCCGATCATTTACCTGAGTCAGCATGATTAGGTAAGCCTGCTTCAGTTTCTATCAGACCTTGTATATGTTTTAGATACCAAAGTAAGGCAATGCCAACTAAAGCAAGACTAAAGCTATTGCCCATCCAGAATCCAGCTGCGCCTTGTAAAAAGTCTGGAGTAAAGCCCATCACATTAAATCCGAGTAGATAGCCACCAAATAAACCGACTCCCCACAGTGCAAAGGCATACATGATGGTAGGAATGAGTGCGACTTTATAGGCGCGTAATACAAAGGCAGCGCCTACTTGTATGGCATCAAACAATTGATAAAAACTTATGAAGAAGAATAAAGGCATGGCTGCTGCTGCGACAGTCGCATCGGGTGTATAAAGCGCAATAATTTCTGCGCGTAATACCCAAACGATAATGCCTGTTGCAACAGCTAACATCACACCAAGTCGTATGCCTGCATTGCCGGTGTGACGTGCTTGCACTAATCTTCCTGCACCAATTTCTTGTGCTACTAACGTGCCGGTTGCATGTGCAATCGATAAAGGCAGCATGTAAAGCACAGTTCCTAAATTGCCCGTGACTTGATGTCCTGCGAGGGTGTCACTGCCCATTCGTGAGATGAACAAAGCCATAAAGGTAAATGCAGTGACTTCAATGAGATAAGACAATCCCATAGGCACGCCGAGTTTTAATAAAGCGGCTTGTGCTTGCCAAACTGGTTTGCCCCATCCATTTCCAAAAATATGAAACGTTTGATAGTGTGTGCCACGTCGTATGATGAACCAACCTACGATTAATGCTGTCCATGCTGTGACTGCAGTCGCAATGGCACAACCGGGTGTGCCAAATGCAGGTAATCCCAATCCACCAAAAATAAATAAATAGTTAAGTGGAATTTTTAATAAGAGTGCACAGACTTGTATCGTCATCACCATACGTGGTCGTGATGTGGCTGTGTTGAGTGAAGTGAAAACACGAAAGCCTAGTGTTGCAGGTAAAGCTAGTGCGAGTATTTGTAGATACTCCACAACTTTATCGTTGAGTGCAGCAGAAGGTTGGGCTATAGAGAGTAAAGGTCCTGGCATACAAAGCAGGATAGCGCCGAGTACTGAAAGAAAAATAGCAAGCCATGCACCTTGTCTGACTTCGAATCCTATCTCTGTAAATTTACGTGCGCCAAATAACTGACCAATAGCAGGTGAGAGTGCTTGTAATACACCTGAGAGTCCAACGAAAATACTAATGTAAACCGATGAACCTAAACCCAATGCAGCGAGGTCCATGGCGGAGTATCGTGCGGTCATGATGGTGTCGATGACACCGTTGGTAATCGTCGCTAATTGGCCTATGAGTATGGGCCATGCCAAATTAGCGATGCGCACAGTCCAGCCATGCTGCATAGCTGGCGTGCTACTCACACTCATGGTGATTTACGTATAAATAAACGGAAGGATTCATCACGATCTGAGGCGCGTCTTCCTTGCCAAAGCAATTTATAGTCAGCACTTATTTTTTTGATGGCTTCACTATGTTTATGCCGCACATCATCATCTTGAACTAATAAATAATCACAGCGAGTTTGATTTTTAGTCGCGAACTTAACTGAGCCTAGATAAGCAAAAGAGGCGCGTTGTGCAGGGCCTATGCCATCCGCAGTCACACAATCATAGTTCGCAGGTAAGGTGGATTGAATTTGTTCTGCAACAGTTGCATAGCTTTTGCCATAGTTCAGCCATGGCAGCCATAAGGTCATCAGCAATAACCAACACAACACCACACCACCAGTAGAGAGTACAACGGCACGCCACAATACAGGTGGTTTGCGTGAGAGTCGCCATTGCAGCAGTAATCCCCATCCTAAGGTGGCAGCCAGTGCGATCGCAAAAGCAAAGAAATTAAATTCAGGTTTAAAACCGGGTGCTAGTCGGAATGCATTTTTTGCTAGTTGTGCAGGCCACCCAGTTTGTTTAGCAATCCATCCTAACCAAATGAAGGCAGCAATCGCAGTCAATGTCATGACGGAGAACCAGTCAATCGCATTGATGCCACCGCGTTTAAAGGTAGGCAAACCAAAAGCGGCTAACATCACTAAAGGTGGTAAGAGCGTCAGTAAGTCTGCATTGCCTGCGAGATGAGAAAAAATGCAGGTTACGAGTACAGCTAATAAAGCGATAGTAGGTAGTTGTATGTGTAGAACGTGTTGACGCCGCCATGCATATATAGCCCAGAATGCAATTGGCCACGCAGGCCATGCAAACCAGATCAATGATTTCATGAGCATAGAAAAAGTATGTGGTTCTGCTTTTGCTAGATGTGCATCATTCCATTGCAACCATTCAGCAATAAAACCAGGTGCAGGTTGCTGCCATTCATGCAGCATGATCCAGCACAGTGGTAAGACTGCTGCAATCAATAAGCTCAGTAAAAGTTTGCTGACTAATTGACGTTCACGCCAGAATGCTAAGACGATGAGGGAAGCATAAAGAGCAACGGGTACTATCCATCCGCGTGTGAGAACTAAACAACCTAATGAGAATCCTAAACCAATAGCAGAGCGCCATGTCTTCGCATCAAATAAACAGGTGCCGGCATATAAGCTTGCTGCAACTAATGAAACTTGTAATGCAGGTGCAGCAGTTTCATGACTACGTAAGAGCAAACCAAGACACGCTATGTAAATCAGTAATGCGCCATCTGCCAGTGTACGGCCGTAATCACGCGCTGCAGGTTGACCACCAAAGGCGAGCTTTAAGGGTTGCGCTTCATGACGACGACCCAGTACATACACGGTGCGCCAGATGGCAACTGCACCGATTGCAAAAAATAAGAGGGTAGAAAAACGAGCAGCTAAAGCATCACCTGTTAGCCAACCGAATAGTTTGATGAGGATGGCACCTAGCCAGAAAGCGAGTGGACCTTCTTGTGGCATCGCTAAGCCCGCGATATTTGGTGCTAGCCAATCAGCCAGTGAGCCATGCGCCATCGTCCACATGATCCCAAAACCTGCTGCATCATCAGTGCGCCAAGGATCGCGTCTGAGTATGCCGGGCACCATGTATAACAAGCAAAGCGAGATCAAACCCCAACGAGGCAGGATAGTGGTGGCGGCGGCGGCGAGACGGACTGGCTTCATGCAG
>JAXISQ010000012.1:0-17283 GCA_034680505.1 Noviherbaspirillum sp. | reverse complement strand
TTTCCAAATGAAGAAGTCAAGTTAGATGAGATATCACGTGCACGCAATCGCAAATCTTTACCTATCTGTTTGAATTCATGAAATGTGAATTGAGTACGGTCTGCCAAATCAATCAGAGTGGGTAAATTTGCCATGCCAAATGACTGTCCTAATAAACAGGGCGCTAAATAAATCAGTAATTCATCGACACAGCCATTTTTTAGCAAAGAGCCATTGAGCTTAAATCCAGCTTCTATGTGAAGTTCATTGATTTCACGTCGTCCTAATTCACGCATGAGTTCAGCTAAATCAACTTTGCCATGTGTATCCGGCAGCAGAATGACTTCATTACCAGCATCTTGCAAACGCTCTATTTGTTCGCGCTTTGCGCTTACTGCAAAAATCCAAGTACCACCACCATGCAAAATTTTTGCTTCTGGATTAATTTGTAATTTACTATCAATCACAATGCGCTTAGGCTGTCGCGTAGTAGCAATCGCGCGCACATTCATTTGAGGATCATCTTGATCCACTGTACCAATACCAGTCAGGATGGCACAAGACTGCGCGCGCCAAAAATGTCCATCTTCGCGTGCTGCTTCAGAGGTTATCCATTGACTGCTACCATTTAAAAGCGCTGTTCCACCATCCAAACTAGCAGCAATCTTCATGCGCACCCAAGGACGACCACGCTCCATGCGTGAAAAGAAACCAATATTCATTTCACGCGCTTCTGCTTCCAACACGCCAGTTACAACCTCTATTCCAGCTTGCTGTAATCGACTAACACCCTCGCCTGCAACTAAAGGATTGGAATCCAAGGTTGCAATCACTACGCGCTTAATACCAGCAGCAATCAATGCATCTGCACAGGGAGGTGTACGTCCTTGATGACTACAAGGTTCTAACGTGACGTAAGCTGTCGCACCGCGCACATCTTTGCTAGCTGCAGCAGCATTACGTAAAGCATCTGCTTCAGCATGTGGCTCACCAGGTGCATGCGTATGCCCTAGCGCCAGAATTTCACCATTACGCACAATGACACAGCCCACACGCGGATTGGGCGTAGCTATCAACAGGCTTTTTGCAGCCTGCTCCAACGCAAGGCGCATGCCATCACTATCGTTTTTCATGTTCAAAGAGATTTCAGTGTAAATGCTAGTCCGATAAATGGGACTAAAGAACAAAATGCTAGCGCTATTCTAGCAAGTTGAAGAAGACTTATCCGGATCACATATTCTGACGCGTCCTAGAAAAGCCATAATGAGCTTGCGTTTTTTCTGTCCTACCGTGAGAAGTAAAGATCCTATCTGCGGTAAGTCACTGCTTGCGTTGCTACGTGGCCGACCACTGGGATCAAAGGCAAGATAAGGAAATGCATTATCACGTAGTTGCGTCTTAATTTCTAAATTATGAGGTAAGCCAGAACTACGTTGCACGATGATTTCGCCAGCATCAGCAACATGATTGGTATTACTATCTACAATCACCACCCATCCATGAGAAAAATCTTTAGCTCGCATTGGAATTAAATCAACTCGCATTCCCCGCTTCATCGCTTCAGACCGAGCATGTCCAATTGCAGCATACAGTTGGTTTGCAGCTGTCACTACTCTTACCGTGTCAATTAGATCTCTAAATGAAGGTCTTAATAAAGAAACTAAAATAGCAGTGATCATTAATACTGTCATACACTCTAACAATCCAAATCCACGTATCGAGCCTGCCAATGAGCTCGAATAGGATTTCATTTGCAACATCACACTACCAATCTGCTGGCAATTGATGTAACTGCCGCCAATTCAATCTACGTAAAGAAAAATTTACGCAATCAATTTGCGGATCGCAATTGATTTTAGAAAAATCTGACTCCAGCATCACTTGTGTTGTTGACTGCGCACCATAACCCAAGGCTGTCACTCTATAAATCATTTCTTTATTTTGCTCCGCAAAGTCATTTTCAGCATTTAAGTTTTTTTTAGGCGCTGTAATTACTAAAGATTGAACACGATATACAGGTAGTAATTTTGGCTGCAATCGTCCATGTAATTGCAAACGGTTACCCGTCAAGCTGCCGTAAGTTATATTTTTACTTGCATTCATATCAACCAATCCTTTTGTTACGGCCTCTCTAGCGTCGACCAAGGCTAGTTGTGCAGCCTGAAGCGCAATCTGTTTTTCTTGTACATGCGAACTCAAGATAGCAGACTCAGTTAACATAAGTCCAGATGACACCGTCAGCAATGAAGCTGCAAATAAAATCTCTACGCAAGTCAACATGGCCATGCCATTCTTATTACATAGCAGTTGTTTTTTGCGGCATATGCATGTCATAGCATTCGAGATTTTTAATCAAATGCAGTTAATGGCTGGTTTAAATAAACCACTGTTCTTACAATACGACGAAATTTTGATTGCGCATTAAGGGGAATATTTTTCCATGACAAATGCGTGCCCGGATCGCGCTGAGCAAAGCTAGCGCTATATTCTTTACCAAACAAATCAAAAAATTCTGTCTTGATTGGCGAATTGGCATGATTCTTTGCTCTTAAAAGTAAGGAGACATGAACTGAGACTACTCTAGTCCACCATGAATTTTGAGTTTGGTTAATTACATCATTATGGCTATCATGCTCATCAATTGCTTTTGCATTTAGCGTGGTATTACAAAAGCCATCGCCATCTGTATCAATGCCATATAAAACTTGAAAACCTTCTACACCATCAACCAAGGCTTGTGATTGCCATTGTTGCGCACCACGGTATTTACAACGCAATTCCGTTTCGCCTATCGTATTTTTTGCCACATAAAAAATACTCCACCCCATGTCATTTGCCTCTGAGGTGGCTCGAGTAACTGGAAAACCTGCGCAATTAATCATACTGAGATCTTGTGCATGTGCAGAACCAGAAAAATGAACAGCAAGCACATCGCTGCCATTAATTGCATTGAGTTCTAAGTCTTCTAAAGCTTTAGAAGAAGCCTTCATCGTACGGTCATCTGCACCTCGAATGAAATCGCCCTTAGCAATTGCGTCGTAGCCTGCGATGGGAACGACATAATCACGGTAACCAGCTTGTCTTACTGCTCGAGCAATTGATTCAATTGCATAGTTTGCATGCTCTTCCATCGCTGCATTTTCTTGCTGCCAAATATATGCAGCATTAGCCTGCTGCATCACTGCAATCGCTGCTAAAACAACCGTAATACCTAAGGTGGACGCTACTAAACATTCAACCAACATACTGCCTTCGTGCGACACGAGAGCAGTCTGTCTCTTCATAAAAAAATCGGACCTACAGCTAAAACAATAATTGGTGCAAAATTTTGATTAGAGGCCGTGCGCGGCCAACCTATTTTAATAACAGTCGGTGCTAGCTGATCTATGCCATCACATTCCCAATGCCATGTTTGGCTTGCACTATCCCAAGCTTGATCATCACGACAAATCACAACGCGCACACCGGGCACGAGTGTTTGTAAACGTTGAATCCAATTAGCAAAATCAAATCTTAATTGTTGCGCCAGACTACATTCAGCATAAAAACAGTTAGCCTGCTTTTGCGGTAGGGTTCCATTAAAAATTTCATGCATTAAGACAGAAATAGTCTTTGCATTATCAAGTTCATGTCTAGAAAATTCATCCACTAATCCCATCCATGACGCAAGCTCAGATGCGTGACGCATAGCGATAGTTTTATACTGAAATTCTTGTGCAGCTTGTCTGCTAAAAAATTGACCACTCAAACTAACTAACATGGCAATAGCAACCAAACTCATAGCAATTAAAATTTCTATAAAAGTAAATCCTAATATTGTTTGCTTTTGCATCTGCACTCCGTTGAGATAGAGTCGGCGAGTAATCTGCTGTTGATACGCACTATTACTAGGAGTCTGCATGCAAGACGAGAATTCGCCATGAAAAGTTAAGATCGACTTAACAATTGGTTTTCATTTCTTGGAGTTCTGTACGGTTAAGTCGATAAATGCTTTACTAGCCCAAAAAAATATAGATTTAGAGATAATTATTATTACCTTTTTATAACGCATATTTTTGAGTAAAAAATAACAGCCCAACCATAATCCGAGTAAGTTATACTCGTCACGAATTGTGAAAACTATCCCTCCTAAAAATCTTTAAGGAGTTGCTATGCTAGCCATCCGCTTACCAGAAGAAATTGAAGTCAGGCTCGACAATCTTGCCAAGCGTACTGGTAGAAGTAAGAATTTTTTTGCTTTAGAAGCGATTCTCGAACACCTAGATAACCTAGAAGATTTATATCTAGCTGAACAAGTAAAGATGCGAATTGAAAATGGCGAAGAACGTACTTCCACATTAGCTGAAGTAGAGGCACGACTTGGTTTGGCAGATTGAGGTATCTAGCACTGCTGAAAAACAGCTTGCGAAACTTGACAGGACGGTTGCCAAACGTATTCGCTCATTCCTTGTCGACAGACTTTGCATACTAGAAGATCCGCGCAGCATAGGCGAAGCTCTAAAGGGAAGCGAATTGGGAGATTTCTGGAAATACCGTGTTGGAGATTGGCGGTTAATTTGTGAAATCAAGGACAAAAAGATTTTAATTACCGTTTTAAGCCTTGGAAATAGAAGCGATGTGTATCGATGAAGCTAGAACATCTATCGCTCTTTATCAATACGACGTTATTGTAATTTCATGAATTTGATTTATTTTTTAAACTGTCAACCAATGCGACGCGCTTAGCTCCTGAATCAAATTCATTGGCGACATCCAGAAACTCCGCAACATCTTCAAAGCTACGATAGACAGAAGCAAAACGTATGTAAGCAATCTTATCCAGACGTTTGAGTTCACGCATTACCAACTCACCTATCTGACCAGAAAGAATTTCACGTTCGCCAGCTGATAACAGCTTTTCTTCTATCCGATGTATGGCTGCATCAACTGCATCTGCAGAAACGGGACGCTTGCGCAAAGCTAGCATCAAACTAGATCGTAATTTTCCAGTTTCATATTCTGTACGACTGCCATTTTTTTTGACAATCACAGGCATCGCTAATTCTATGCGTTCATAAGTAGTGAAGCGCTTATCGCATTGGCCACAGCGACGACGGCGACGTACGCTATCGCCTTCATCCGATGCCCGAGTATCCAGCACCTGTGTATCTTCGTGCTGGCAAAACGGGCATCTCATGATGAATAGTCCTCAGTCAACTGGTTGAACTTAGGCGCCATAAACAGGAAAAGCAGCGGTCAATTTTTTGACTTCTGCTTTCACACGCTCAATGTTCGCTGCATCATGTGGATTGTCTAATACATCAGCAATCAAATTTCCTACCTTGGTTGCTTCTGCTTCTTTAAATCCACGCGTGGTCATTGCAGGGCTACCTAAACGAATGCCTGAAGTGACGAAAGGTTTTTCAGGATCATTCGGAATACCATTTTTATTACAAGTGATATGAGCCGATCCTAAAACCGCCTCTGCTGCTTTACCAGTCAGCTTTTTGCTACGCAAGTCGACTAACATTACATGCGACTCAGTACGACCAGACACGATACGTAATCCACGTTCAATCAAAGCCTTGGCCAAGGCATCAGCATTTTTTAACACTTGCTGCTGATATGTTTTGAATTCAGGTTTCAGTGCCTCTTGAAACGCGACAGCCTTTGCAGCGATGACATGCATCAGTGGACCACCTTGTAAGCCAGGAAAAATCGCGCTATTAATTTTCTTTGCGATCTCTTCATCATTCATCAAAATAATGCCACCACGAGGACCGCGAAGACTCTTATGTGTAGTCGATGTAACGATATGCGCATGCGGTACTGGATTAGGATAAGCGCCACCTGCGATCAGGCCAGAATAATGCGCCATGTCGACTAATAAATAAGCTCCGATATCATTCGCTACTTTTGCAAAGCGCGCCCAATCGATCTTCAGAGAGAACGCTGAAGCACCAGCGATAATAAGTTTTGGTTTTTTCTCATGCGCGAGTTGTTCCATCTGCGCGTAGTTAATGTCTTCATGCTCATCTAATCCATAAGAGATCACGTTGAACCATTTACCAGACATATTGAGTGCCATACCATGAGTAAGGTGTCCACCTTCAGCCAGTGACATACCCATAATGGTGTCACCAGGATTTAAAAGCGCCAGAAAAACTGCCTGATTCGCTTGTGATCCTGAATTGGCCTGCACGTTTGCAAAATTAGCGCCATAGAGTTTTTTGAGTCGCTCGATGGCCAAGCTCTCAGCGATATCAACAAATTCACAACCGCCGTAATAACGCTTACCTGGATAACCTTCTGCGTATTTATTCGTGAGTTGTGACCCCTGCGCCTCCATAACTGCTGGGGAGGTGTAATTTTCTGAAGCGATGAGCTCAATGTGTTCTTGCTGACGCTCATTTTCAAGCTGAATTGCAGACCACAATTCTGGGTCGACATGGGCAATCGTGTGTTGTTTGGAAAACATGCTGGTCTCCGGTTAATCAGGGAAATCTGAGAAATGCCATCTAGTCTGAAGAGTGGAAAATCAACGCTACAACAGTCGCACACGCTTAGGATCTAAGACAGAAAATGGAGCGTCATTGTAGTTTGCGGGCTGTGTTTGAGCAAGGTCGGGTGCGCTATCCACCCCTTCTTAACATGGTGTTTCGGCTACAATTCCATTGTTGGAATTCTAATCACAACTTATCCACCGCGGAGCCCTCCCCATGATCGTAATGATTACCGGCGCAAGTGCCGGATTTGGCGCAGCCATGGCACGTAAATTCGTGTCGCATGGTCATCAAGTCATTGCTGCTGCAAGACGTAAAGACCGACTGGACAAGCTCGCTGCAGAATTGGGCAAGTCACTGTTTGCAGTTGAACTTGATGTCACCAGCAAGACATCCATAGACCATATGATGGCTAGCTTGCCCACTGAATGGCAGGCCATAGACGTGCTGGTCAACAATGCAGGTTTGGCACTGGGCCTAGAGCCCGCCCATCAAGCGCATTTACAAGACTGGGACACCATGATTGCTACCAATTGCCAAGGTCTGGTCACCATGACTCGCGCCGTCCTACCAGGCATGGTGGATCGAGGCCGCGGCTTAGTGATTAACTTGGGATCAGTAGCAGGCGCTTACCCTTACCCAGGCGGGAATGTGTACGGCGCGACCAAAGCCTTTGTGGATCAATTTACACTGAATCTTCGGGCAGATTTGGTTGGCACAGGTGTACGAGCCACCAATATTGCACCCGGCATGTCCGGCGGGACTGAATTCTCAAACGTGCGCTTTAAAGGCGATGACGCTTCTGCCGCCAAGGTTTATCAAGGCACCCAACCACTCACAGCTGAGGATGTCGCAGAAGCCGCTTACTGGGTTGCGACCTTACCTGCCCATGTAAACATTAACGGGATAGAGATGATGCCAGTTTGTCAGGGCTTCTCGCCTTTCACCGTGAAACGCCAAAACTAAATTACCGACAACAGAATGACTGAAAAAAAGGAAACGGTATTCATCTGGCCAGTCCGTATCTACTTTGAAGATACGGACACAGGTGGCATCGTTTTTTATGCAAATTATTTAAAATTTTTTGAGCGTGCTCGTACTGAATGGCTGCGGCATTTAGGTGTTGGTCAACAAGTTTTAGCGCAAACAGAAGAACTGATGTTTGTAGTCAAAAACACGTCCATCGATTACCATGCGGCAGCAAAACTCGATGACGAGCTTGCAATCAGCGTGACAGTAGAAAAAATCGGTGGTGCTTCCGTTCATTTCGCTCAACAAGCATGGCGCATTAACAAAGGCGAACCGATTTTAATTTGTAGTGGAAAAGTGCTGGTAGCCTGTGTGGACACTTACAGCTTGCGCCCAAAAGCTATGCCGCAATCTCTCCATGTAAAACTACTTACCGGATTGCATAGTAAACAAAAAATCTGATTCGCCCTATTCAAACAGAAAGTAATCATCATTATGACTGTCACCCAAGATCTTTCTTTTTTTTCATTGATCTCCGAGGCTTCAATACCTGTCAAGCTCGTGATGCTCTTATTGCTCATGGTCTCGGCAATGAGCTGGAACTATATTTTCCGAAAAATGTTTGCGATTCGTAGCGCACTCAGACAAACACAAGAATTTGAAAATATTTTTTGGTCAGGCGCCAATCTGAATGTACTGTATGAAGAAACCACATCTATCTCGCGTCAACGCAGCGGTAAAGCAGGTGGTCTAGAACGTATTTTTGAAGCAGGCATGGAAGAGTATCGCAAAGCCAAGCAATCCTTCGGTTCAAGTGAAATTGATACTGGTGCATTATTAGAAAGTGCGCGACGTGCTATGCGTGCTGCTTATCAACGTGAAATGGATGCTTTGGAATCACGTCTCGCTTTTCTCGCCTCAGTGGGTTCTGTTTCGCCTTATGTAGGATTGTTTGGAACCGTCTGGGGCATTATGAATTCATTCCGCGGCCTAGCTAACGTACAGCAAGCTTCATTGGCATCTGTTGCACCTGGTATCGCAGAAGCATTGATTGCTACTGCGATTGGTTTATTCGCAGCGATTCCTGCTGTTGTAGCTTATAACCGTTACTCACATGATGTAGACAGACTAGCCATACGCTTCGAAACTTTTATCGAAGAATTCTCTAATATTTTGAATCGTCAGGCACGCTAATGTCTCAACTCTCTTCTTTGCGTAGCGGACGTAGCCGCAAATTTAAAGCTGAGATCAACGTCGTGCCTTATATCGACGTGATGTTGGTGTTGCTCATCATTTTTATGGCTGTAGCACCCATCACGAATCCCAGCGTTATCAATTTACCCTCTGCTGGTAAAACAACCCAGCCACCGACTGACTATATTGAAATTTCACTCAAAGCAGATCACTCCTCTGAAATCGGCATCCACGGAAAAAAATCGAGCAAGGCTAAGAGCTCAGAAGATTTAATCCAACAACTGCGTGAATTACACAAAGAACATCCTGAATTGCCTGTCATGATTGCAGCTGACAAGGAAATTAAATATGAAGAGGTAGTAAACACTATTGGTGAAGCAAGTAAATTAGGTATTCAACGCGTAGGTCTAGCCACTAAATAAACCGAGTTAACGCATCCTTATTAATGTCTACTAATTTCATCAAACGCATACCCTCTGAACCAGGACGTTGGCGCGCCATCATCTTGGCCTTAGTCATGCATTTGATTTTGTTACTCGTTTTATGGTTTAGCGTTTCTTGGCAAAACCAAAAACCTGTAGCTGTAGAAGCAGAAATTTGGAGTCCACAGTCCACAGTTGCAGCGCCTCCACCACCTCCACCTGTTGTACTTCCCGAACCTGCTCCTGAGCCAGTAAAGGCTCCCGAACCAATAAAAAAAGCTGAGCCGGTTAAGCCAGTTAAAACTGAATCTGCAGACAGCACGAAGAAAAATGTAGACATCGCATTAGAAAAAGAAAAGAAACGTAAAGAACAATTAGAGTTAAAAGAAAAAGCAGAAGCAGCGAAAAAAGAAAAACTAGCTAAAGAGAAAGAAAAGAAAGAAACCGACAAACTTGCAGAGCTATTGCAAAAGAAACAAGCGGAAGAAGCTAAAAAATTAGAAGACGCTGAGCGTAAAAAACAGGCCGAGGAAGAAAAAAGAAAACTCGCCGAAGAACAACGTCAGAAACAAGAAGAATTAGCAGCAGTGCAACGTGCTAAAGCACGACATGAAGAAGACATGAAACGACTGGCAAGCGAAGCTAGTGGTGCGGGTAATGCTGAGAAAGCGTCTTCAGGAAAACCTGATGCCGCTTATGCAAGAAAGATCGCCGGTCTAATCAGATCGCATACAATAGTGTCTTTGAATGATATATCCGGCAATCCTACTGTAGAGTTTCGTATTGATTTGCTGCCCGATGGATCATTGCGCGACGTGCAAGTCATTAAGAAATCTGGCGTGGATGCTTTTGATCAGGCCGTCAGACGCGCTATCGACCGTTCAGCACCATTCCCTGCTGACCCTACTACAGGCAGAGTGCCAAACAGTATCGTTATATCGCATAGACCTAAAGACTGAGAAGACTAATTTTCAAGATGATAAAAAGTTGCTTACTGCGTAGTGTTGCCGTATTGAGCTTGCTGTCCATATCGCTTTTCGCACAGGCACAGCTGCGTATAGAAATTTCAGGTGTGGGTGCAAACCAAATCCCTATCGCGATTGCAAAATTTGCTGAAGAAGATAGCGCACCTCACTCCCCTAGCAATATTATTCGCTCCGACTTAGAACGCAGCGGTGCATTTCGTTTAATCGACGCACCTGAAGTCATTGCAGATAATGCGCAGATACAAGTCGCTAACTGGAAAAACAAAGGTGCTGATGCCATTGTGGTGGGTCGTGTAAATAAACTTGCTAATGGCCGCTTTGAATTACGCTACCGTTTAGTTGATACCTTACGCGGCACTGAGCTCTCTTCATTTGTCATGACTGTGCAGCCGCAATTTTTGCGCTTTGGCGCACATAAAATTGCCAACGATATTTTCTATAAACTCACTGGCATTCCTGGCGCATTCGCTACGCGCATAGCCTATATCGTGAAATCAGGAACTGAAAATAGATTAGAAATAGCAGATTCAGATGGTGAAAATCCTATCGCTGTCACTCGCTCCTCTGAACCATTGATATCACCTAGCTGGTCTCCCGATGGAACAAAGTTAGCTTATGTATCGTTCGAGAGAAAAAAACCAATTATCTTTATTCAGGAATTAGCCAATAGCAAACGTATCGTTTTAGCAGACTTTAAAGGCAGTAATTCTGCACCTGCTTGGTCACCTGATGGTAAATCACTCGTCATGGCGCTCTCGCGTGATGGACAAACTCAAATTTATCGCATCGAAGCAGATGGCAGTAATGTACGACGTCTAACAAATAGCTCAGGCATAGACACCGAACCACGCTTCGCGCCCGATGGTCAAACGATTTATTTCACGAGTGATCGCAACGGTGGGCCACAAATTTTTCGTATGAATCAAGATGGCAGCGATGTAAAAAGAGTGACCTTTAACGGCACCTACAATATTAGCCCGCGCATTTCACCAGACGGTAAAATGTTGGCTTATATATCGAGACGAGAGCGCAAATTTCAGCTCTATGTGTTGGATTTGACCAATTCACAAGAACTAAGACTTTCAGAAACCGACCATGATGAATCGCCTAGCTTTGCACCGAATGGCAAATACATCATGTATGCAACCTCAACGGCAGGCCGCGGAGCCTTAGCTGTGGTCTCCACCGATGGACAGGTTCGCTATAACCTCAGCTCAAAAGTCGGCAATATCAGAGAGCCGACTTGGGGACCTTTTACTAATTAAGCAGAGTTGAATATATGGTCATTAATCCATGACTTTACTTTCACTTACTTTTCCAATCTTTTTTAACAGGAGAAAACCATGCGTAGTTCAAAAATCTTTGCAGTATTACTGGCATCACTAATGGTGTTATCAGCTTGCTCTAGCGTGCAGCTGGACAAGAAAGCACCCGTAGAAGATCGTACAGGTTCTAGCTCTTCATCCAATTCAGCTAATGACAGTGCAAAAACTGGTGCAGCGAATGATGGCAGCGCTGATAGCCGTGCTGGAGATAAAAATGCTGAGAATACAAAAGCAAATGATCCATTAAATGATGCTACTGGCATGTTGGCAAAACGTAGTGTGTATTTTGATTTTGATAGCTATGTCGTGAAAGATGAATTCAAACCAGTGATCGAAGCACACAGCCAGTATCTGATTAAAAACACAGATCGTAAGATTGTCATTCAAGGCAATACTGACGAACGTGGTGGCAGCGAGTACAACTTAGCATTAGGTCAAAAACGTGCTGAGGCAGTACGTCGCGCACTTAATTTACTTGGCGTGCCAGACACACAAATTGAAGCCGTGTCTTTTGGTAAAGAAAAGCCTAAAGCAACAGGTAGCAATGAAGCTGCATGGGCAGAAAACCGTCGCGCTGATATCGCTTACTAAGACATCATGAAAGCCTACGCCCCCCTAGTTGGTTTTGCAGTGTTGGTTGCGCTGGGATCACTGGCTCCCACTCAGGCGCACGCATTTTTATCTGATAATGATGCGCGTCGTGAACTCATCAAACTACGCGAGCAGGTTGATGAACTCACGGTAAAACTGAATAACAAAATTGATCCACTAAGTGGGCGTATTGATGCTAAAGCAGACAAAAAAAGTGTGATCGATTTGTCAGCAGATCTTGATAGGCTGCGCACAGAAATAGCTAATTTGCGTGGCCAAATCGAGCTGCTTGCGAATGACTTAGCGAATGGACAACGTCGGCAAAAAGATTTTTACACCGACTTAGATGCTCGTCTGAGCAAATTAGAGCCGCGTAAGCTTACTGTGGATGGAAAAGAAGCTGAAGTCGATAAAGCAGAACAAAAAGCCTTTGAACAAGCCTTATCTTTTTTCAATGTCAGCAATTATCAAGCTGCTGATCAAGCGTTCAATAGCTTTATTCAGCGTTATCCTGACTCGGTTTACATCCCCTCTGCGCACTATTGGTTAGGTGGTATCTATTTTGCTCAACGCGATTGCGCAAAAGCCTTACCGATGTATCAAGTTGTAGTTGCACGCTATCCAACTAGTGAAAAAGTGCCTGAATCACTACTTAAAATGGCAAGCTGTCAAATTGAAATGAAAGATAAAACAGCAGCAAAAGAAAACCTCGATACGCTGATTAAGAATTTTCCAAGTTCGAATGCTGCAAAAGTTGCCAAAGAGCGCATGACAGAAGTGAAATAAATGGCGCAAACTCAAAGTAATGCGAGAGTTAAGTTTTAAAAGCTTATTGCAGTTTGCAAATTATCTGTGAGTTTTATATAATAGCCGGCTTACCGGGTCGTTAGCTCAGCTGGTAGAGCAGCGGACTTTTAATCCGTTGGTCGCAGGTTCGAATCCCGCACGACCTACCAACATAAAAACAAAAAGCCCCACTCACAAGGTGGGGCTTTTTGTTTTGTTCAACGCTCTTCTAGTAAAAAAATTCCATCATCTACATTACCTTGTTTGTTTAACGAATACGTGAACGAGCTCATTGTTCAATACAACTTTATTGCACCTCAAATTACAAAA
The DNA here is from genome assembly GCA_034680505.1 of Noviherbaspirillum sp. GTDB lineage: Bacteria > Pseudomonadota > Gammaproteobacteria > Burkholderiales > Burkholderiaceae_D > Pernthalerella. The sequence goes on along the minus strand of JAXISQ010000012.1, from coordinate 4,219 downwards.
AGCTCATCTCAAATTTTTAAACCAACATCAAGCTGGTAAACGTTCATCTAATATTGATCTCAACTCACGCAAAGTAACTGGAGCAGATTCAGGATCTAAGGCTAGGCGCAAGGTTTCATTGATCATCGTTTGATAACCACGGCCTGAGTCATCTGCTTTTTTTCTAAATGCTTCAAGAACGTCATCATCCAACATAATGGTAATGCGCGTCTTACCGGTTGAAGCAATCACTGCACCACGCTTACCTTTGCTGAAATCATATTCTTTACTCATGATAACTCCTTGCCTCATTAGGACTTGCCTTGCGAGCAGAGATCAAACGCGTTCGCTCCCCGCGCGGTGTATGACGCACAACAAGTAAACGCCCAATTGCATCCCTACCTATTGTTAAAAACCTTGCTTCACTGTGATGATCTGGATCTTGGATAGTGACTGCAAATTCGTCGCGCAATGCTTGCTCTGCATGGCTAAAACTGACTCTATGTTTAGCGAAGTTTGATCTGGCTTTTACTGGGTCAAATTCAATGTCTTGCGTCATATTATACATACTTTATGCATACAATTAAAGGACCAAGCTTGATATGCTTATTTAAAAGTTAATGCTTGGCTTATTTTGAAGATTTCAAAGAGGTTTTGTTGGCTAAAACTTGTATTACTAAGCAAACAAACGACAATGCGACAATTCGGTAAGATCAAGTTCTCAAACTAAAATTCTCCGCCTAACAAAACTATTACAAGATCAATAAACTCAAGGGTCTAACTATGCAACGTCGCACTTTCTTAATCGCAGGCGCTTTAGCTACTGGCACACTGTTAGTAGGCTGCTCTAGCTCTTCTAGACAGCAATTGCGAAACAATAAGCAAACACTCGCAGCAGACAGCATTGCATTGAATGCATGGGTAGAAGTAGCGACCACAGGCAAAGTTACGGTTCGAATTGGTCAATCTGAAATGGGGCAAGGCATACAAACAGCCTTAGTCATGTTGGTGGCTGAAGAAATGGACTGCGGCTATGAAAACACCGGCTTTCGCTTCTCAGGCATAGATTCTGTATATGGCAATGTCGCTGGCATCGCGGCGGGTGTGCCACTGAGACCAGATGATGAGGGCCTCACAGCACGCAGTGTGCGTTGGTTCATGCAATCATTTGCACGACAAGTCGGTGTGATGATGACTGGTGGTTCTTCTAGCGTCAAAGATCTGTGGACGCCACTACGAGAAGCAGCGGCTGTCACACGCGCCACTTTAGTCGAAGCCGCTGCAAAACAATGGCAAGTCGCAGCTAGCGACATACGCGTTGCAGAAGGTACGCTCAGCACGAGTAGTGGACTCAAGATGAGTATGGGTGAAGCCGTTGCTTTATTAGGTAAAGATCCTCAACCGGCAAGTAAGTATCGTTTAAAAACCGTAGAAGAATTTACACTCATCAGCACATCACCAACAAAAAAAGATAGTGCAATCAAGGTCAATGGCAAAGCAATCTTTGGTACCGATGTGCGTGTACCTAATATGCTATATGCCGCTGTGAAAATGGCTCCCGTACTCAATGCCACCATTGCAAAAATAGATGCTAGGGAAGCGCAGTCACAGCATGGCGTAAAAGGCGTGGTGCAATTTGATAATGCTTATGGCGGAACCGGTGGCGTTGCTGTCGTAGCGGATAGCTATTGGACAGCACATCAAGCTGTAAAGAAAATTCAACTCACTCTTGTTCCAAGTGGATTAGATAATTTCTCTAGCGCGAATAATTTAGTCGAACTGAAAAAAATAAATGACAGCGAATCTGGTTTTAATTTTTGGAAAGTCGCAGATGCAAATAAAGTTATCGCTGAAAGTAAAAACACTCTGTCAGCAGAGTACACCGCACCCTTCTTAGCGCATGCCACTATGGAGCCTATGAATTGCACCGTTGAGTATCGCGGTGATAGTGCCACCCTGTGGGTGCCCACACAAGTCCCAGGTGTAGCACGCAAAACAGTAGCAAAAGTATTAGATCTTGCAGAAGAAAATGTGACCATCAACGTGACTTATCTAGGTAGTGGATTTGGTCGACGTGGAGAAGTCGATTTCATTGCGCAAGCAGCGAGCATTGCAAAACAATGTAAAGGGCAAGCTGTAAAAGTAATATGGAGTCGCGAAGAAGATATGCAACATGACTTCTATCGTCCTGCTGCAGTGGCACGTTTTAGCGCAGCCTTAGATGATGCAGGCAATATCGCTGCATGGCGTAGTCAGTCTGCAGCACAGCCCATCGTACCGGCTGCTATGAAACGATTGTTTGGCTTGCCTGCTGCGGGACCTGATAAAACAACAGCTGAAGGTGCATTCGATCAAGCCTATGCATTTCCTGCGGTGCAGGTCAGCCATGTCGCAACTGAGCAAACCATTCCAGTTGGTTTCTGGCGTAGCGTAGGCCATTCACATCAAGCCTTCTTCATAGAGAGCTTTATGGATGAATGTGCACATGCTGCTAAAGCTGATCCTTTGCAATATCGCTTGAATTTATTAGCTAATAGCCCAAGAGAACGTAGAGTGTTAGAGCTCGCCGCAGAAAAAGCAGAATGGCATAAACCACTACAACCTACTCCAGACGGAGTTAAAAAAGCACGCGGCATAGCACTTCATGAATCGTTTGGATCAGTAGTAGCGCAAATTGTTGAAGTCTCGATTAATGTATCGAATGCTATACGCGTTCATAAAGTAGTGTGTGCAATTGATTGCGGCATTGCCGTTCATCCTGACATCATTGCGCAGCAAATGGAAAGCGGCATTATTTTTGGATTAAGTGCTGCACTCTATGGTGAGATACATATAGAAAATGGACAGGTGAAAGAGAAAAACTTTAATGACTATCGCATATTGCGCATAGCAGAAAGTCCTGTGATTGAAACGCACATAGTACAAAGTAGTGCGCATCCTGAAGGTGTAGGCGAACCTGGCGTGCCACCTATTGCACCTGCCGTTGCGAATGCAGTCTTTGCTTTGACAGGTCAGCGCTTAAGAAATTTACCACTGAAGTTAGTGAAACAAAATTCTTAATAAAAATCGGTAGGTGATAATTGCTAATTATTAGCTCCATAAAAAAAGGGGCTAATAATAATTTTTTTATAATCTCACACTCTTCACATCAAACGTAGGCTCAGGCAATGCTAAATTCATGCTCTCCATGGTTTGCACTAATAATGAAGCAATAAAAAAATCACGTTCAGGCTTGCTATCAGCAGGCACGATATACCAAGGTGCTTGCTCCGTACTGGTTGCGGAAATCGCATCTTGGTAAGCAGCTTGATAATCTGGCCATAATTTTCTATCGACAAAGTCTGCTTCCTGTAGCTTCCAATTTTTTTGCGGATCATCCATTCTTGCTAGTAAACGTTTTTTTTGTTCTTGTTTTGAGATATGCAAGAAGCACTTCAAAATCGTAATGCCACCGTCATGCAATAAGGATTCAAAATTATTGATATGTTCATAGCGTTTTTCCCACACTGGTTTATTAATCCAACCTCTGACGCGGGTCACCAACACATCTTCATAATGACTACGATTAAAAATAGTGAGATTACCTAAAGCTGGCACCTTACTATGTACACGCCATAAAAAATCATGGGATTTCTCTAACTCAGTTGGTGCACCGAATGCAATTGCGTGAGTAGCTAATGGACTGACATGTGAAAAAACATGACGAATCACACCATCTTTACCGGATGTATCCATGCCTTGCAAAACCAATAGCACCGCTTTATTTTTTGAGGCGTACAGCAAGTTCTGAAATTTATTCAATTTTTCAGATAGCTTTTCTACTCTTTCATCTAAATCATCGGATTTACCAAAGAATTTTTCAGGTAGCAGCGTATCTATCTTATCGAGATAAACTGCTTCTTTTTCTTCTATGCGCCAAGGTGTCAAGTCAACTTTATGTAAAGAATCGGCTTTCATATTATTACTTTCATTTATTTCATTACGACACAACGCGTCATCAGATAACTTTGATGAAATTGATTTGCATGGAAATGTGGCGCAATAATGGCATCTAATTCAGCGCGCAATGCTTTCAGCTTGGCAGCATCCCCTGCTAGATTTAAAATCGTTTGCTTTAAAGGACCGAATGAACGTTCAAAAGCAATTCGTCTATGCGCCACGCTTAGCGCAGGTGACAACATAGTGCCTCTTTCAAAAAATAATTCATCAAACTTCCCTTGTAATCGTTCTTGAATAATAT
>JAXISQ010000011.1:0-17452 GCA_034680505.1 Noviherbaspirillum sp. | reverse complement strand
TGCCAGACTGCTGGTGCACCATCAGCATCTTCTTGTTGTGCGCATAAGGGTAATGCAACAAAGATGGTTGTTAATAATGCGATGGAACGCAATAACATAGTCAAGCTCATTTAGATTCCGATTCGGGTTGGTCTTGCGCAGCAGGTGCAGGTGTTTGTGGATTCGTTGCTATCGATTTTTCAGTATGTCCAGCATGACCGTGTTGAGCGCGATCACGATTGCGATGTGGATTGCCTGAACTCTGAGGACGATTTAAAAAACGTGAGAGTTCTTGTAAAGCTTTGAGATAGACATCGCGTTTAAATTCAATCACCACATCTAATGGCACCCAGTACTCATGCCAACGCCATGCATCGAATTCAGGATGATCGGAAACACGCAGGTTGATGTCACAGTCACGCCCCACCATACGCAACAAAAACCAGATTTGTTTTTGTCCACGATAGTGACCACGAATTTCGCGTTTAATGAAATGATCAGGCACTTCATAGCGTAGCCAATCGCGAGTACGGCCTATGATTTTTACGTGCTCAGCACGTAAGCCGACTTCTTCTTCCAACTCGCGGAACATGGCTTGCTCTGGCGTTTCGCCATATTTAATTCCGCCTTGCGGAAACTGCCACGAATGTTCGCGTACCCGCTTGCCCCACCAGACTTCATTCTGGCTGTTCAACAGGATAATGCCGACGTTTGGGCGAAAGCCTTCACGATCTAGCATGATGCACCTCGATTTTTCTGCGGTCAGACGGCGGCTGCATGCAAGGGTGAAACTCGTTTTTCATCAAGTGGCGACAGGCCTGCAAAGGCAGCGCGGCAAGATAAAAAAGCTAGGTATTGCAATCAGCAGGCTCGATGACCAACTAATACTTTAAAATTGAGTTGATTATAACCCCCCTCTTTTAAAAGATTTGATTCTCATGCGCGCATCCCAGTTTTTTATTTCTACCCTTAAAGAAGCTCCTTCTGATGCTGAAATCGTCAGCCATAAGCTCATGCTGCGTGCCGGCATGATTAAGCGCCTTGGTTCTGGCATTTATACCTACATGCCTATGGGTTTGCGGGTGATTCGCAAAGTGGAAGGCATAGTGCGGCAAGAGATGGATAAAGCAGGTGCTATCGAAATGCTAATGCCTTTAGTGCAGCCTGCTGAGCTGTGGCAGGAAACAGGACGTTGGGACAAGATGGGTCCTGAACTCATGCGTGTCAAAGACAGACATGGACGTGATTTTGCGATTCAACCTACTTCAGAAGAAGTGGTCACCGATGTGGCGCGGAGTGAAATCAAATCTTATCGCCAGCTACCTGTTAATTTTTATCATATACAAACAAAATTTCGTGATGAGCGTAGACCACGTTTTGGTTTAATGCGTGGCCGTGAATTCACCATGAAAGATGCGTATTCATTTGATAGGGATGTGGAAGGCTTACGTGTGTCTTATCAAAACATGGTGGATGCTTACACGCGTATTTTTAACCGCTTTGGTTTGAAGTTTCGTGCTGTGGCAGCAGACAACGGTGCAATCGGTGGTTCAGGTTCACAAGAGTTTCATGTGATTGCTGATACTGGTGAAGACGCTTTAGTGTATTGCCCCACTTCGGATTACGCTGCGAATATGGAAGCAGCAGAGGCCATGCCACCGGCAGGTTTACGTGCTGATCCACAATCTGCATTAAGTTTGACAGCCACACCAGGTAAACAGCGGTGTGAAGATGTAGCGAGTTTATTAAACATATCGATCACGCAGATGGTGAAGTCGATTGTCATTAGCGTAGAAGTAGCAGAAGAAAAACGTGAAATTTGGTTGTTACTTCTACGTGGCGATCATGATTTGAATGAAGTGAAAGTAGGTAAGTTACCTGGCATCGGTCCGTTCCGCTTTGCGAGTGAGTCGGAAATTATGCAAGCGTTTGGTACACCACCGGGTTATATCGGTCCTATCAAAACCAAGCAGCCAGTGAAAATCATTGCTGATCACAGTGTTGCGATCATGAGTGATTTTGTGTGTGGCGCGAATCAAGAAGACTTTCATTACACAGGCGCGAATTGGGAACGTGATCTTCCATTGCCGCAGGTTGCTGATATACGCAATGTGGTGGCGGGTGATCCTTCACCGGATGGTAAAGGCGTATTGGAAATTCAACGTGGTATCGAAGTCGGTCATGTATTTCAATTGGGTACCCGTTATTCAGAAGATATGAAAGCGACTTATCTTGATGAATCCGGTAAACCGCAATTGATGCAAATGGGTTGCTATGGCATAGGCGTGACCCGTATCTTAGGTGCAGCGATTGAACAAAATTTTGATGCTAAAGGCATTATCTGGCCTGCATCAATTGCACCGTTTGAAGTGGTGTTATGTCCTATGGGTTATGACCGTAGCGAAGCAGTGCAAGCAGAAACCAATAAGCTGTATGCAGCGTTAAAAGAAGCTGGCGTTGATGTGATGTTGGATGACCGAGGAGAACGACCAGGTGCGATGTTTGCTGATTGGGAGTTAATCGGTGTGCCACATCGTGTTGTGATTGGGGAGCGCAGCTTAAAAGAAGGCATGCTGGAATATCAAGGACGTAGAGATGAAGCGGCTACTCCGGTTGCTTTAAACGAGATGATTGCGTTTATCAAACAGCGCTTAGCAGTTTAACTATGACGTGCATACACCACCTGCGAGAGTTAAGGCGAGTGTGGTGTGGATACCTGTTATTGCTGATGGTGTGCGGCATGCCATCAGTAGCGATAGCAGGTAATCAAAAGGAAGAAGCGCTTGCTGATGCAGTTCGGGTAGCACTAGCGCGTGCCATCACGGATCCAAGGCCACCTAAGCTGGTGTTTTCGAATGAGAGTGAACGTGTAGCATGGCAGCGCTGGTTTGATGCGATGTCGCGTCGCTTACACAGTCGTATGCCAGATACCATGGTGCGACAAGAATTTTTGCAAACAGTTTGGTACGAAGCGCGTCGTGCAGGATTAGAGCCGGCATTAGTATTGGGTTTGATACAAGTAGAATCAGCGTTTCGTAAATATGCAATTTCACGCGCTGGCGCGCGTGGGTATATGCAAGTCATGCCTTTTTGGACGCATGCAATTGGTGATGGTCGACCAGCTGGTTTATTTCATATGCAAACCAATTTACGTTATGGCTGCTCTATTTTGCGATTGTATTTGGATATGGAGCGTGGAGATGTATTCATGGCGCTAGGGCGTTATAACGGCAGTCGTGGTCGATCTGAGTATCCCAACGCTGTACGCGCAGCATGGCAGCGTTGGCAGCATTGATTCATTCATTTTTAAAGCGGGAGTAGATGTGAAAAAAATTATCTTCATAATGTTAATCATTGGCGCAGGTGCAGTGTATGCAAACGCATCAGGACCGAAGGCAGATGCGGTTGCTGAGAATGCAGATTTTGTCGCAGGACATAAAGCAGTGTTAGCCAAAGATTGGCCAAGCGCAGTCAAAGCATTAAATAAAGCGCTAAAAAAATCGCCAGAAAATGCAGACATCCATAATGACTTGGGCTATGCCTATCGTAACTTGGGTGAGATGGATCTCTCTTTTTCACACTACAACCAAGCTTTAAAAATTAATCCTAACCATCGTCAAGCGCATGAATACATAGGCGAAGCGTATTTAAAGGTGGGTAAGCTTGATAAAGCCGTAGAGCACTTGGCACGATTAGAGCAAATTTGTGGCAAAGGTTGCGAAGAATATGAGGATTTAGCGAAATCTATAGAGGCGTATAAGAAAAAGTAAGCAGTGAACACAGGGCTATCAATATAGTAATTATTATCTGATTATTGCTTAGTTATAGTCTGCATAAACAAAAACGCCCGCGCTATGCGGGCGTTTTTGTTCGCTACCTGAAAATTATTTCAAGTGAGCAGAGATGAGTTTGGTCATCTCAAACATAGATACAGTCTTCTTGCCGCCGAAAACAGCTTTCAGCTTGTCGTCTGCATTGATGTTACGTCTGTTGACGCTATCTTGCAGCTTGTGCTTCTTGATGTAATCCCAAACTTTCTTGGTTACTTCAGTACGTGGCAAAGGATTTGCGCCTACCACTGCTGCCAGAACTGCTGAAACATTCAGAGGCTTCATGAATGCAGCATTTGGCTTACGTGTTGATTTTGCCTTAGTCGCTTTTTTTGCAACCTTCTTAGCTGCTACTTTTTTTACTGCTACTTTCTTAACTGCTTTTTTCGCAGCTGGCTTTTTAGCCGCTACTTTTTTCACTACTTTTTTTACTGCCTTTTTAGCCGCGACTTTCTTTACGACTTTCTTAACAGCCTTTTTAGCTGCTGGCTTTTTTACTGCCTTTTTTGCCGCTTTTTTTGCGGCAGGTTTTTTGGCTGTAGCCATTAAATACCTCCATCACTCAAGTTTGTGAAATTGCGCCAATGAACGCACCGCCAATAGTCTTAGGGTTTTGCTTGTGATGCAAGTGTTTTTTGTAAGTTTTTTTCAAATTTTCCCTATGAGAGGATGATTTTTCTCTCTCATAGTCGCTGAATTTTCATTCTTAAGTGGTGATGAGCCATGCTTATCTTTATGTTTTTCCCTCTAGAGCGAGGTAATAAAGGTTATGAAATTCAGTGATGTTGTAGTGAAGATTAGTGCATTCCAGGTAGCATACCCTTCATACCGCGCATCATTTTCATCATGCCGCCACCTTTCATTTTCTTCATCATGGTCTGCATTTGTTCGAATTGCGCCAGCATACGATTGACTTCTTGCACTTGCACGCCAGCCCCAGTTGCGATTCTGCGCTTACGTGAAGCTTTAATTAATTCAGGCTTACTCCGCTCTTGTTGGGTCATGGAGTTAATCATGCCTTCCATGCGTCTGACTTGTCGCTCTGCTTGATCAACATTGGTACCCGCTGCGGCTTTTTGAAATTGCGCAGGCAGTTTATCGACTAGTCCAGATAGTCCACCCATTTTTTTCATTTGAGAGAGCTGTGCTTTGAAATCATTCAAATCAAATTTACCGCCGCCTTTGATTTTATGTGCCAGCTCTTGAGCCGCTGCCACATCCATGCCTTTTTTCGCTTCTTCAACCAAGGCGAGAATATCGCCCATACCAAGAATGCGATTCGCCATTCTGGAAGGATCGAATGCTTCTAAGCCATCCAACTTCTCAGCAACGCCTGCGAATTTAATCGGCTTGCCTATGACATGACGCACGGAGAGCGCCGCACCACCACGTGCATCACCATCTAACTTAGTAAGAACAATACCAGTTAAAGGGAGTGCTTCATTAAAGGCACGGGCAGTATTGATCGCATCCTGTCCCAGCATGGCATCAATCACAAATAGAGTTTCTATAGGTTTAACGGCTTTATGTAGTCCGCTAATTTCTTGCATCATGACTTCATCGATACCCAATCTACCTGCGGTGTCGATGATTAAGACGTCATGATGATGTTTCTTTGCATAGTCGAGTGCAGCTGCTGCAATATCAACAGGCTTGTCTGAAGTTTGTGATGGAAAGAAATCAGCGCCAGCTTGGCGAGTCACCGTTTCTAACTGACCGATAGCAGCAGGACGATAAACGTCGGTTGACACAGTGAGAACTTTTTTCTTTTTTTGTTCGATTAAAAATTTTGCTAGCTTACCGACTGTCGTCGTTTTACCTGCGCCTTGTAAGCCGGCCATTAGGATGATGGCGGGTGGTTGTGTTGCAAAAGATAATTCACTGGCTTGTGGTCCTAAATCTGCGCCCATCAAGCTAGCGAGCTCCGCTTGAACTACACCGACTAAAGCTTGCCCCGGCGTTAATGAACCAATCACCGCTTCACCCATCGCTTTTTCTTTTACGCGTGCAATGAATTCACGTACTGCAGGCAAAGCCACGTCGGCTTCTAGTAAAGCCAGTCTTACTTCACGCAACATATCTGCGGTATTCGATTCGGTGAGTCGTGCTTCGCCGCGCATGGTTTTAACCACTTTGGCCATGCGCTGTGTGAGATTGTCTAGCATGAGAGTAAGCCTTACTGAGTTAGAAACATCATCATGTGATGAAGCCGTAATTTTACGCTAAGCGCGTCGTATGACAGCCGCATTTGCCTAGTGAGTTAGTTGAGAGTCTTGGTGTAAACTTCAACGATGGAACCTTTACTCATACATCCTGCCGGACTGTTATACATGGTCTGCGCCTTATTACCCGAGCAACGACGTCGCACCATAGTCATAGGAACTGCTCTGGCGTGGGTGCTTCACGGCCTAGCTTTAATGCAGGCTGTAATCACTCCTGACGCTCTTAGATTGGGCTTTGCAGTGATGTTATCTGCTGCGCTATGGATGACAGTGGCAGCCTATTGGATAGAAAATTTAAATCTGTCAGTGGATGGGTTAAGAAGATTGGTGCTACCCGTTGCTGCAATTGTGATTGCGTTACCAGCTTTATTCCCTGGATCATTGATTCCATTAACTGGTAAATCTTCTTGGTTTGCTTGGCATATTGCCGTTGCGATCTTAGCCTATGGTTCACTCACTATTGCTGCATTTCATGCTTTGTTAATGGCAGTGCAAGAGTCACGCCTGCATTCATCCCCGAATTCAAAAAGCTGGCTTTCCGCTATTGTGGATAGCTTGCCGCCCTTGTTGCGTATGGAGCGTTTGCTTTTTCGTATCATAGGTTTTGGATTTGTCTTGCTCACAATGACAGTCGTATCCGGTGTATTTTTTTCTGAAGTCTTGTTTGGTACGCCTGTTAAGTTTGAACACAAAACCATCTTCACTTTACTGTCATGGATACTTTTTAGCGTCTTACTGGCAGGGCGTCATTGGCGCGGTTGGCGCGGTAAAACTGCGCTGTCTTTCACGCTCATGGGTTTCGCAACGTTATTGTTAGCGTATGTTGGTAGCCGCTTTGTGATGGAAGTTATTCTGCATCGAGGATTGACGTGAAGTTTTTACTCTGGGCTTTAGTGATTTATCTTGTTTGGCGTTGGTATCAATCGACGCAAAATAAGCCAGAGGTTGAATCTACCAGTCAGCATACAGATGAATTTTCATCTACTGCATCCACTGAAATTGAAAAAATGGTGAGTTGTGTGCACTGTGGCATACATGTACCTTTGTCTGAGGCAGTGCAGGCTGAAGATGGAATGTTTTTTTGCAGTGCCGAACATCAAAGACAACACACTGTTTGATTTGATGCTGAGTTGATAGTGAGTCGATAAGAAGTTATTAGCTGCTGTTAGGTCTTATTTTGTTGCGTACAAGGTGCAGCTTAGTCTAGATGGATGCAGTACGCTACGCCGTCCTCTCTTCTAGTGCTGCAATGACTTCCTCGCCTTTGTCCTTCATTTCCTTTGTTCATCAACCTTACACTGCCGATAGGTCAGTGCATTCACCTAACCCGCATTTTCGTTTGCTGGGTAATTCTTTACTGATACAAGAATGTCGTGCACGCATAAGACGTATAGCGCAGAGTAATGCGTCAGTGACTATTTATGGTGAATCTGGTTGCGGCAAAGAGTTAGCTGCACGCGATATTCATAGGCATAGTGAACGCGCATCACAGCCTTTTATTGCAGTGAATTGCGGCGCTATACCTGAAGCATTAATGGAATCAGAATTTTTTGGTCATAGGCGAGGTGCATTTACCGGCGCACACCAAGAGCGGGAAGGTTTTTTTCAAGCAGCACAAGGTGGCACTTTGTTGTTAGATGAAGTTGCTGATCTGCCTCTCAACATGCAAGTGAAATTACTACGAGCGATACAAGAGCGTCGTATACGACGCTTAGGCTCCTCACGCGAAGAAGTTATCGATGTACGCATTATCAGTGCAACTCATCAAAATCTAGCCAAACTGGTAGCAGTAGGCCGTTTTCGCCAAGATCTCTACTATCGACTGAATGTGATTGAATTACAGTTGCCTGCTTTGAGAGATCGACGAGATGATATTGCCTTACTAGCAGAAGCAATACTGACAAGACTAAGCGGCACGCAAAGTAGGGTTCGATTAAGTCAAGCAGCTCTAGCGGCACTACAACAATATGATTTCCCAGGCAATGTACGTGAATTAGAAAATATTCTAGAACGTGCATTAGCCTTTGTGCATGGTGATTGTATAGAAGTAGATGATCTTTACTTTGAGGGTGTGAACGACTCAGATCAGGTGATGTCTGAACCTATGCTTGCACAAGAGAGTAAGGTGGCTTATGGAATCATGCGTCAACCAGTTTTTCCGATTTCACTTAACGCACATCTTGATACTATTGAGCGTGATCTCATCCTAAAAGCTTTGGAAGAGGCGCGATTTAATCGAACGCGTGCTGCCACTTTACTTGGGATAAGCTTTCGACAATTACGTTACCGCATACAGAAATTACAAATTCATGGCATTGACTGAACCGAAATTTTTTATGACACCTGAAGGCTGGTGCGATGGAGTTGCTCGCTCGCCTTGTGAAAATTTTGATGCGCGACCCGAATCAACTGACATTAGTTTATTGGTCATACACAATATTAGTTTGCCTCCAGAAGAATATGGCGGCTCTTACATTGAAGATTTATTCGCCAATCAACTTGATTGTGATGCCCATCCTTATTTTGAAAAATTGCGTGATTTAAAAGTATCTGCGCATTTTTTAATTAAGCGTAATGGTCAGACGCACCAATTTGTGGCAACGCATGAAAGAGCTTGGCACGCAGGTGCTTCGCAATTTAAAGATCGCGAACGCTGCAATGATTATTCAATTGGCATCGAACTCGAAGGCTCTGATTTCGAAGTGTTTACAGATCAGCAATACAAAATGCTCACAAAACTCACGTCAGCTCTGGTAGTTGCTCATCCTTTAACCGATGTGAGGGGTCACCAACATATTGCGCCGGGTAGAAAAACTGATCCTGGCCCCTTTTTCGATTGGCAACGCTATCAGCGCGAATTCAACAATTGGCTTGAAAATGACATTTCGTTCATGAAATCATCTATGAAAATAACCTTTCCTGATTGAAAAAACCGGTTGCAAGTTATCGGGTTGGGCACTAGAATTAGTGCATCCCATCGCTGCAGGCACTAGATATAGTGGCTGTATGCTGTATCACAAATACAAAAACAATATTCCTAAGCATGTAAGCCGTTTAGGGAATGGGACGATGCCCTGAGATGCAATGCATTCACAGGGGTCGCAGGGAGAGTCGGCGCAATCCCAGCCCTACAGGGCGAGGCAGAGCCGTAAGTTAGTGGGGCTAAGTCTGAGTCCACAAGCGATGCCAGCGGGAATTTTCAGCGCATCCATCCAAATTTCTTGCGTAAGCAAGTGACGTAGTAAACAAAATAATCAGCCGTCGGCTTAGTCGGCGTGGCAAATGTAGGCGTGATTCGTCATGCCTTTGGTTTTACCTATTGAGGAGCGGCAGTGCATACAAATCAGGAAATCTCTGTTAAGTCCACCAACGATTATGCTGGTGTTTCATCGACTTCGGGTTCGACACCTGCTTCTATGAGCACTGCGTCGACGATTGCTGACTACAAGATTATTCGTCGTAATGGAGCGGTGGTTGGTTTTGAGCCTTCCAAGATTTCTATCGCTGTGACTAAGGCGTTCTTGGCCGTGAATGGTGGTCAGGGTGCTGCCTCAGCGCGCGTACGTGAACTAGTTGAGCAATTAACTTCCAATGTGGTGTCGGCATTAGTACGTCGTCAACCAGCTGGTGGCACTTTCCATATCGAAGATATTCAAGATCAAGTTGAACTCTCTTTGATGCGTTCAGGTGAGCATGATGTAGCGCGTGCCTATGTGTTGTATCGCGCTAAGAGAACAGAAGAGCGTGCTCAACAGCAGCCTGCTAAAGCTGCGATTGATCATCCTGAATTACATATTCTTGCAGATGGTCAGCGCGTACTGCTCGACCATGACAAGCTCAAGAAAATGATTACCGCTGCCTGCATAGGTTTAGAGAGCCATGTCGATGCAGACGCGATTTTGCATGAGACCCTCCGCAATCTGTATGACGGTGTGCCTGTTGAAGAGTTATATAAGTCGGCGATTCTTGCTGCGCGTGCGTTGATGGAAAAAGATCCTGCTTATAGTCAGGTTACTGCACGTTTGCTCATGCATACCATTCGTAAAGAAGTGTTTGGTAAAGAAGTAGCGCAAGCAGATGCGGCGCAGAACTATGTTGAATACTTCCCTAAATTCATCAAGAAAGGCATAGAAGCAGAACTGCTTGATGCCAAGTTGGGTCAGTTTGATTTAAAAAAATTAGCAGCAGCCTTAGTGCCAGAGCGTGATTTGCAGTTTGGTTATCTCGGTTTGCAAACACTGTATGACCGCTATTTCTTGCATATACAAGGCTCACGTATAGAAATGCCACAAGCTTTCTACATGCGCGTTGCTATGGGTTTAGCGTTGAATGAAATTAATCGCGAAGCACGTGCGATTGAGTTCTATAACTTGTTGTCGACTTTCGACTTCATGAGCTCAACGCCGACATTGTTTAATTCAGGTACCCAGCGTTCACAACTGTCTTCATGCTATCTGACGACAGTGGCTGATGATTTAGATGGTATTTACGAAGCCATTAAAGAAAATGCTTTGTTGGCTAAATATGCAGGTGGTTTGGGTAATGACTGGACGCCAGTACGTGCACTCGGTGCGCACATCAAAGGTACCAATGGCAAATCACAAGGTGTGGTGCCTTTCTTAAAAGTCGTTAACGATACAGCGGTTGCAGTGAATCAGGGTGGTAAGCGCAAAGGTGCTGTGTGCGCTTATTTGGAAACTTGGCATATGGATGTTGAGGAATTCCTCGAGCTGCGTAAGAACACCGGAGATGACCGTCGTCGTACGCATGACATGAATACGGCTAACTGGATTCCTGATTTATTCATGAAGCGTGTGATGGAAAATGGTGAGTGGACATTGTTCTCCCCATCTGATGTCGTCGATTTGCACGATAAATTCGGTCAGCAATTTGAACAAGCTTACTTAGCTTATGAAGCTAAGGCTGCAAGTGGTGAACTGCCATTGTTCAAAAAAGTACAAGCGTTGGATTTATGGCGCAAAATGTTATCGATGTTGTTTGAAACAGGTCATCCATGGATTACCTTTAAAGATCCTTGCAACATTCGTTCGCCGCAACAGCACGTTGGTGTGGTGCATAGCTCCAATCTCTGTACTGAAATCACCCTGAACACCAATGATTCTGAAATCGCTGTGTGTAATCTCGGTTCAGTGAATTTGCCTGCGCATATGAAAGACGGCAAGCTCGATCACGAGAAGCTGCGCAATACAATTAACACGGCAATGCGTATGTTGGATAACGTTATCGATATCAATTACTACGCTGTGAAGAAGGCGCGTGATTCGAATCTGCGTCATCGTCCAGTAGGCATGGGTATCATGGGTTTCCAAGATTGCTTACACATGATGCGTATACCTTACGCTTCTGCTGAAGCAGTGGAATTTGCTGATCGCTCTATGGAAGCAGTGTGCTATTACGCTTACCATGCTTCTACTGAATTAGCAGAAGAGCGCGGCATGTATAGCTCTTATCGTGGTTCACTGTGGGATCGTGGCATCTTGCCGCAAGATTCATTGAAACTACTAGCGCAAGAGCGCGGCGGATACTTGGAAGTCGATACTTCTGAGACTTTAGATTGGTCTGGATTACGTCAACGTATCAAACAATTTGGTATGCGTAATTCGAATTGCGTAGCGATCGCACCGACTGCAACGATTTCGAATATCATAGGCGTATCTGCTTGTATAGAACCTACGTATCAAAACTTGTATGTGAAATCAAATCTGTCTGGCGAATTCACAGAGATTAATGAGTATCTGGTACGTGATTTGAAAGCGCGTGGTCTGTGGGATGAAGTAATGATCGCTGACCTAAAATATTTTGATGGCAGCTTGGCGAAGATTGATCGCATTCCTCAAGATCTGCGCGACCTGTATGCAACGGCTTTTGAAGTTGAACCAAAATGGTTGGTCGAAGCAGCATCGCGTAGACAAAAATGGATAGATCAAGCGCAGTCGTTAAATATTTATATGGCAGGCGCATCAGGTAAGAAGTTGGATGAAACCTATAAGTTGGCTTGGTTGCGTGGTTTGAAGACCACCTATTATTTACGCACGATAGGTGCAACGCATACTGAGAAATCAACGTCGAAAACAGGCGCATTGAATGCGGTATCGTCAGAAATGCCTGCAGCTACTTCAGCGGCAGCAGAGACAGATGGTCCAGCTTGCATGATGCGTCCAGGTGATCCAGGCTTTGATGAGTGTGAGGCTTGTCAGTAAAAACTTAGTGGAGTGGGATTCACAAACCAGCTGCTAGCAGCACAGCGGGATTTGATATGGGCTCAACAGATCGCATATCAAATCCCGCTGACGTGAAAACTACCTTATCGTAACAACACACCTAATCGTAAAGAAATAAAGGAAAACAGCATGCTTTCATGGGATGAAGAACCAGTTGCAGCGCAAGCACCGCGCATGCCAGAGCTACCGAAGGCGATGCCACAACTGCAGCCAGTGGCATCTGCTTCACAGTTTACTGCGCATCATCCGGAGACAGCATTGAATCCGGAATTAGTGACCAAGCCACAAGCGCCCCAAAGTACAACTGGCCGTGTGAATGCAACCGACAAGCGCATCATTAATGGTAAAACTGATGTGAATCAGTTGGTGCCATTTAAATATAAATGGGCATGGGATAAATATCTGGCAGGTTGCGCAAACCACTGGATGCCGCAAGAGATCAATATGCAGCGCGATATCGAGCTGTGGAAAAATCCTAATGGCTTAACCGATGATGAGCGCAGACTGGTAAAACGTAATCTAGGCTTCTTTGTGACAGCGGACTCACTCGCAGCCAACAATATCGTACTCGGTACCTATCGCCACATCACAGCTCCAGAGTGCCGTCAGTATTTATTGCGTCAGGCATTTGAAGAGGCGATTCATACCCACGCTTATCAATATATTGTTGAATCCTTAGGCTTGGATGAAGCAGAAGTATTCAATGCGTATCATGAAGTGAAGTCGATTCGTGATAAAGATGAATTCTTAATTCCCTTTATCGAGACGCTGACCAATCCAGAATTCACCACAGGCACTACCGAAAACGATCAGACTTTGCTCAAGTCCTTAATCGTGTTTGCTTGTCTAATGGAAGGTTTGTTCTTCTATGTGGGCTTCACTCAGATTTTGGCATTAGGTCGTCAAAACAAGATGATGGGTGCAGCTGAACAGTATCAATACATACTGCGTGATGAGTCTATGCACTGCAACTTTGGTATTGATTTGATTAACACCATCAAGCTAGAAAATCCGCATTTGTGGACGCCTGCATTTAAAGAAGAAATTAAAACGTTGTTTTTAGAGGCGGTAGAGTTGGAATATCGTTACGCTGAGGATACAATGCCGCGTGGCGTGCTTGGTTTGAATGCTCCTATGTTCAAATCATATCTACGATTCATTGCTAATCGCAGAGCGCAGCAAATTGGTTTAGAGCCTATGTTTGGTAATGAAGAGAATCCTTTCCCTTGGATGAGTGAGATGATCGATTTGAAGAAAGAGCGTAACTTCTTCGAAACCCGTGTCATTGAATACCAAACTGGTGGTGCATTGAATTGGGAATAAATTGTGTTTGAAGTCGTAAAACAAAGCAGAAAGGGTGATCCCGTAATTAATGGATAGTCACTGGTTTTATCAGTCTTTTTTCTCCTTGCCACTCAGCCTGAAACTTTCTGGCTTGGAGGCTTATTCCCCGAAAAAAGAGTTTATCTTTCTGCAAAAGTATTCCAACGCCGGCATGATCGCCGGCGTTTTTTTTGGCTAAGCCTGTCGCGCATCACGTAACATCTTCAATGATTACTCGTCTCTGTGAGAGTAAGTGTGAAGAGCATAGTGGTTGCAGCAGACTCGTTTAGCTAGAGTGACTAAGGCGCTGTGTGTAAGTTTGAGCAGTGTTTTAGTTGGTACCGCATTCATTAGCGCAAACAGAAGCTTGTGTGCGCCGATGAATAATCCGCCGGAGCCATGATGGATCCGGCGGGTTTCAAAACTTGAAGCTTGATTATCCATCACGTGAAGGAGAACGAAATGGCAACAGCAAAGAAAAAGGTGGCGGCCAAGAAAAAACCGGCAGCCAAAAAGAAACCAGTTGCAAAGAAAGCTGCAGCTAAAAAGAAACCGGTAGCAAAGAAAGCGGTAGCGAAGAAAAAGCCAGCCGCTAAAAAAGCTGCTAAGAAGGCTGTAAAGAAAAGTGCAAAAAAAGCAGTAGCTAAGAAAAAACCAGCAGCCAAGAAAGCCGCCAAAAAAGCAGCTAAAAAGGCTGTGAAGAAAGTTGCAAAGAAAGCGGCGGCGAAGAAAAAGCCCGCAGCTAAAAAAGCAGCCAAGAAAGCAGTAAAAAAAGCAGCTAAGAAGGCAGTGAAGAAGGTTGCAAAGAAAGCAGCTGGTAAGAAATCTGCAGCAAAAAAACCAGTCGCGAAAAAAGCAGCATCTAAACCTGCAGCTAAGAAGAAGTCAGTCGCTAAAAAGCCAGCAGCGGCAGTGCATGCACCAGCGCACGCACCTACTTCTGCATCAGCACCAGCGATACGTACTGTGTTGAATCCGGCAGCAGCTTGGCCATTCCCAACAGGCATACGCCCATAAGTTGGTGACGCAGTCTGAGCTGTGTCAGACAAAATCCCCGCTGCAAAATAAAATTTGTGGCGGGTTTTTTTTAGGCTAAGAAAGCGCTAAGACCAATATAATGATGGTTCTGCGGCATAGTCTTATAGAGGTTGAGCGTGATTACCAGTATTCTCGTTTTAATTATTGATACCGTAAGCAGTTTTTTTGCGGGACTTTTGTTGTTGCGATTCTGGATGCAAGCAGTGCGTGTGAGGCCGCCACTCGCTTTCGGACAATTTATGTTTAGGCTTACGGATTGGTTAGTCATGCCTCTGCGTCGTATTTTGCCTGGATTAGGTGGATTTGATTGGGCAAGTCTGTTTGGCGCATTTCTGATTTCTGTCTTATCGATAGCCTTGCAACTAGCAGCACGTTCTGCGCCGTTTAGTGCGCCTTCAATTATTTTGCTATCCGTTTTAACCATGGTGCATTGGATGGTGTACGGATTAATCGGTTTATTATTTATTGAAGTGATTTTTAGTTGGGTCAATCCACATGCACCCATTGCGCCTATGGTACGTGCATTGAATGAGCCACTCATGCGTCCATTACGCCGATTAATACCTGCAATCGGCGGCGTAGATTTATCGCCTTTAGTTGCATTTCTTCTGTTACGTATTGTGTTATTTGTGGCGGATGAAATCCTACTCAGTTTGGCTTAATGAAAGTCGAGTGGTGTAGCCAGCATGGCGATGAGATACGCTTAAGTGTACAAGTACTGCCGAATGCGAAAAAAACAGAAGTAGTCGGTTTGTTAGATGGTGCTTTAAAAATACGTCTTAAAGCACAACCCATAGAAGGTCAGGCGAATGAAGAATTAATTCGTTTTATTGCGACTCAAATCAAAGTCCCTAAAAAACAAATTAGTGTGGTGCGAGGGCTAACGAGTAGAGTAAAAGTTGTAGAAATAAAAGCGCAGCGAGAAATAGATGAGGTAAGTCGACTATTGCTACCAGTGTGAAGGTACTACACATACTCGTGATGGAAATAAAAAAGGCGATGCACAAGCATCGCCTTTTTACATGATGATCAATTAAAAACGATATCCATATTCTTGGAAAAAGCTATCTTCTATTTGCGCTAAAGTAGGTGCATGATTTTGTCCGCCTTGGCTTGCAATCTTAATTGCACCCATGAGACTAGATAAACGACCTATCGTCATCCAGTCCATGTCGCGTGTTAAGCCAAACAACATACCAGCACGGAAAGCATCGCCACAACCAGTAGGATCAACAATATTTGCTACTTTTACTACAGGTATATCCAGACGACCATCGCTAGTAAAAATTTCAGCGCCTTGTTCGCCGCGAGTCACAATCAAAGCAGAAACACGTTCAGCAATTTGTTGTAAGGACAAACCAGTACGTTCCGTCAGTAACTCAGCTTCATAATCATTCACTGCTACATAAGTCGCGAGTTCAATAAAGTGGGTTAATTCTTCACCATTGAACATAGGCAGACCTTGGCCTGGATCGAAGATGAAAGGAATATTCGCTTCTGCACAATCACGCGCGTGTTCTACCATGCCATCACGACCATCTGGAGCGATGATAGCTAAACTCACCTTACCAGCATCAGCAACTTTAATTTGATGCGACATCGCCATAGCACCAGGATGAAAAGCGGTGATCTGGTTGCTATCAACGTCTGTAGTAATGAATGCTTGCGCTGTATACGATGAATCAATCATTTTTACACAGCGACGACTAATGCCTAATTTATCTAAACGTTCTATGTAGGGTGCGCTATCTTGACCGATGGTGGCCATGATGAGTGGATCGCCATTTAGCAGTTTTAAGTTGTAAGCGATATTCCCTGCGCAACCACCAAATTCACGGCGTATACCTGGGACTAAAAAAGCGACATTAATTTTATGTAGCTGATCAGCGAGTAAGGCTTCAGAAAAACGTCCTCCAAAGGACATGATGGTGTCGAAAGCAAGTGATCCACAAATAAGTGAGGTCATGATGGGCCTATATCAAAGTTCAAAAAGCAAAATAATTTATTAGTCTTAGGGTGCTTATGGATAAAACATCGTGAGTTGGAAGTCGGTCGGCGCAGGGCCAGTGAGTTCAAACACGAGGCGTATCTCATGTTCTGATTGCGCAGCTATACCTTGTTTTAATAAGCTAGGTTGAGTCAAAAAATTCTGTGGCAAGAAAACTTTGCGCGTAATGATGTCGCCAATATCATCTTTAAGTTGTAATTCCAGTGAAGGCCAAGATTGTGGCGATGGACTTTGATTGCGCAATAAAGCAATTAATTCAAATTGATTCACTTGATCTGGAATCGCGCGTAACTGACTTGATTGCAAAGAGAGTTGTTTGATTTGCGCAGGCAGATTAATGGTGCAGCCCAAATAAGAACAAACGATACGCATAGCAGGATCACTCTCGGGCGCTTGCACAACGATTTCATTACGAAAATGAATCAGGAGTTGTATCGTAAGACTAATCAACAGTAATGGTATGCCTAGCCAAATGACTGTTTTCCAAAGTCGCGAGCGACGTGCTTTTTGTTTAGCTTCTTGAACAAACGCAGGTTCGGCAGTAGCTGTGCTAGTGGCAGCACTATGCTTTGAGGGAGAAGAATCATCTTCATATTCTTCAAGCAGAGGATCAAATTTTGGTAAATCTTTACGCGGTTGAACTTGCCAATCAGTGATGGCTTTTGAGAGTGTCTCTAACTCATCTTGCATGTTAGGTTCTGTTTTGCCAGCAGCGGGCATGGATTCAAATGCTGCTGTAGCGAATTCAGATTCTTGCGCTGCGATAGGGTTGAGTAAGAGATCAGCCGCTTCATTACTGACTAAGCGAGC
>JAXISQ010000010.1:0-18460 GCA_034680505.1 Noviherbaspirillum sp. | reverse complement strand
ATTCATAAAAACCAGGTTGTTGAATAATTTCTAAAGTTGCCATACCCGCTGCAACCGCAACCGGATTACCCGACAGAGTACCTGCTTGATACACACCACCTAATGGCGCTAAGTGTTTCATTAAATCCGCACGTCCACCAAAAGCGGCAACAGGTAGTCCACCGCCTATGACTTTACCGAGCACTGTCATGTCAGGAGTAACGCCATAAATTGATTGCGCACCACCTAACGCTACGCGGAATCCAGACATGACTTCATCAAACAATAACAAAGCGCCATGCTGCGTACATAAACGACGCATGGTTTGTAAAAATTCTAGTGAAGCAGGTAATAAATTCATATTGCCGGCAACAGGTTCAACGATGACGCAAGCAATGGTGGAACCTTTAGATTTAAAAACTTCTTCTAATTGTTCGCAGTTGTTATAGTCGAGAACCATGGTGTGTTTAGCAAAATCAGCTGGCACACCGGAAGAAGTTGGATTACCAAAGGTGAGTAAGCCACTGCCAGCTTTGACTAATAAAGAATCAGCATGGCCGTGGTAACAACCTTCAAATTTAATCACAGTGTCGCGACCTGTTGCGCCGCGCGCTAGTCGCAGTGCACTCATCGCAGCTTCAGTACCTGATGAAACTAATCTGACTTGCTCAATCGAAGGAACTAGTTGACAGATTTTTTCTGCCATTAAAATTTCACCTTCGGTGGGAGCGCCAAAACTTAAACCTTTTGCAGCGGCATCTTGCACAGCCTTGACGACTTTAGGATGAGTATGTCCAACAATTGCAGGACCCCATGAGCCTATGTAATCAATGTAGCGTTTATTATCCGCATCCCAAAAATAGGGACCTTCTGCTTTGGTAATGAAACGTGGCGTACCGCCTACTGAGCGAAAAGCACGAACGGGAGAGTTAACACCACCAGGTGTGCTTTTTTGAGCGCGTGCAAATAGAGTTTCGTTATTCGACATTTTTTAAAGTGAAGTAATGAATGAGTATGATGTTTTGAAATTTAATTTTTCTACTAACTGTAAGACTTACAAAATATCAGTTTTAAGATCGGATTCACGTGCCCAAAAAAAACGATCGGGTATCAACTTACCCATTCCTAATCGTTGTGCATGACTTAATGCGGCAGCAGTATATTCTTCTGCTTCGACTACTGCTTCAGGTACAGTAATGCCATTAGCAAGCATGGCAGCGATACCCGCAGAGATAGTATTGCCCGCGCCTACAAATGCACCTGCTAATCGACTTCTGCTATCTGTACGGATTATGCCATCAGAATTGAACAAGGTATTTGTGACGTCTTGCTTCTCAGCTGGAGTACCAGTCACCATTACAAACTCACAACCGAGTTGAATCAAATGCATGACATCGATTTCCAACATAGCTTCATCACTAGGCTCGCGCCAAGTTTCTGCAAGTTTGGCTAGTTCATCTAGCGATAACAACAGTATCGTAGTTTGAGGAATCAATAACTCACGCAGAGCAATGAGAATTTCTTCATCCACATCAGTATCAGCAAGTGAGGTGGAAAAAGGATCGAGTACGAGTGGCACTTCCGGATAATCAGAGACAATTTCTGCAATCACGGCGATGGTTTCTACACCGCCCGTGTAACCGACTTTAAAAGCAGCGATTGGCATATCTTCCAGCATGAGGCGTGCTTGATCCGCAACCCAGTCGGCATCGATAGGTTGGACATCTTCAGTGCCGGTTGTATCGGCAATAGAGATAGCTGTGATAACGGATAAACCATGACAACCCATGCCCGCAAAGGAGGCAAGGTCGGCCTGAATGCCGATCGCTCCTACAGGATCGGTCAGTCCGAAAGTCAGTACAAGTGGCGAAGTTTGGTTTTGCACTGGGACTAGATTAAGATAGATCACTTTGCATTTTACTTGAAGGGCAGTGCTGTGAGCGATAACAAGACAACTGAACAAGAATTCAAAACATGGATGTGCTTAATTTGTGGCTGGGTTTACGATGAAGCCGCTGGTTTACCAGAGGAGGGCATTGCTCCGGGCACGCGTTGGGACGATGTACCCATGAACTGGACTTGTCCAGAATGCGGTGCACGCAAAGAAGATTTTGAGATGGTTGCTATTTAATTAATAGATTTCTCAATAAGCTCGTTTTCTCGGGCTAATCTTTAGGCTCAACTCAATTTTGTCGCCAATTCGACGACATAAAAAAAATTTGATGTTGCCAATATTTTAAATAGTTTCTCTTTTTGTTACAGTTGCGCCCGATTCCCTGCAACGTTTAATGGGTGGCGCAATGGATGTAACTCAAGGGCGGATCGCGTCGCCTATTCTGGTTGTCGATGACAGCAGCACGATAAGACGATCCGCTGAAATTTTTCTCGCTCAATCAGGCTATTCGGTGGTGTTCGCCGAGGATGGCTTTGAGGGCATCGCAAAAATCATGGAGTATGTGCCAGCCTTGATTTTATGCGATGTGATTATGCCCAGATTAGATGGTTATCAGATCTGCAGTTTGGTCAGGCATCACCCTCGCTTCCAACATATTCCCGTTGTCATGCTCTCTTCAAAAGATGGCGTATTCGATCGTGCGCGTGGCGTTTTAGTTGGCGCTAATGCCTATCTCACTAAACCTTTTACCAAAGATAGTTTGTTAAAAACCGTTGCTATGCATTTGGCACAAGCTGAGCCTAGCTTTAGTCACGCTTAATTTTTAATCAAAAAATTTATGTCCACTCAAAAAATTTTAATCGTAGATGATTCACCGACAGAGCGATTTTATTTATCTGAATTTCTAACATCCCATGGCTATGTGGTTGCTACGGCAGAAAATGGTGAGGATGCAATCGAACATATTCGTAGTGATATGCCAGATTTAATTTTGATGGATGTTGTCATGCCTGGACAAAATGGTTTTCAAGCAACCAGAGAAATTGCGCGCAACCCATTAACTGAACATGTACCAATTATTATTTGTACTAGCAAGAGTCAAGAGACAGATCGTATTTGGGGTCTACGACAAGGTGCAAGAGATTACATAGTCAAACCAGTGAATACAAAATTACTATTGCAAAAAATCGCTAACTGTTTACGTACAACTATTTAACATGCAGGATAGCTCAACAACACATGCACATGTAAATCGTGCGCAAACAAAAATTGCACGACGACATCAGTTGCGAGAATTTCAAAGAGAAATTACAGAGAAAACTTTTAATTCGCAAGAAAAAAACACTACGAGTGATAGTCGTAGATTAGCTGTGCAAGTTGGAGCAGAAAATTATTTAATGCATTTAGGTCAAACGGGAGAAGTGCTCGCTTATCCCTTTGTTACTAGAATCCCAAATACTAAAACTTGGTTTCTTGGTTTATTTAGTCATCGCGATCGATTACTTGGTCTAACGGATTTAGCAGGGATGGTGGGAAAAGAAATCTTTGAAAAAAATAAAACAGACAAAATACTAACTTGTGCAGCCACGGTTTCATTGCATTGTGCATTTCGCGTTACTCGCATACTAGGTTTAATCGATATCAAGCAGATGAAAGTAAAGACAACTGAAGAAAAGACATGGCCATGGCTAATGCGTAACTATATTGATACTAATGAAAATATGTGGACAGAAATAGATTTGCAAAAAATTATTAATCATCCTTCTTTTTTAGATATTTCCCTTCGATCAAAAATTTAAGTAAGCAGGAATAAAGATGAAATTTGAGCATGAAATAAGCACGAATGAAATTGACTCAATCAGTAATGAACAGATGGGGTCGAAAGAAAAAAAACTGGTGCATGAATGGAAAAATAAAACTAGTCAAATCAGTATAAAAATTCAAAAAATATTTAGTGGCGTAAAAATACAAAAATATATACGGCTAACTGCAAGCGCACTTGTTTTTTGGGTTATAGCATTGTTTGTCTTAACTTGGCTTAATGCTGAAGAGGATGCTAAGGCATCAGCCCAGACGCAATTAGCAGCTGAAGTGTTAATGCACTCACAACGCATAGGGAAAGCCTCGCCAAATGCAATACAAGGAAATCAAGATGCATTTAACCAATTGAGACAAAGTCGGAGTGCCATCAATGATTATTTAAATGTTTTAGCACGCGGTGGTGTTGCACAAGGAAGAGATATCCCAGAAGCAGATGAGGAATCTAGAAAGCAGCTCAATGAAATTCAGGCGCAGTGGTCTCGTTCAGATCAAGCAGCAGTACGGATCATGAATTTAGAAAAGCAGTTAGTAGGTTTTAAAGAAATACAACAAAAACTAAATAAGCTCAGTCCGAATTTATTAGAAATATCAGAGCAAATTGCAACGCTAAATGCACAAATAGGTGCAACACCGCGTGAAATTTCAGCTTCGGGGCAGCTAGTCATGCTGACTCAGCGTCTAGGTAAAAGTCTGAATGAATTTATGACTTCGGATGGTATTAATCCTGAGACCGCTTTTCAACTAGGAAAAGATGCGAATACCTTTAAAGATATTGTGAGTGGATTTTTAGAAGGTAGTGCAGTACTGCGATTGCCGGCAGCTTCACATTCAGATGTTAGATTGAAATTAAATGAGTTACAGCAGTCATTTTCTGAATATCAGCAATTAGTGACTGAGATTTTAAAAAATCTCGATAAATTTATTGCGGCGAAAGATGCTGAGCGATTGATATTTAATGAAAATGAGATTCTGCGCGATAAATTGCAAATACTGCAGCGAGGTTATTTACTCAAACAAAATCAAAGTAATTGGACTAGTTGGGGTATGTTGGTTACGGGTGTCATTACGCTATCTACGATGATCGCTTTAGGATTGATATTGCTGAGACAAAGTCGTCTGCGTACGATGGAAGCAGAGCAGCGTCAAGCTGAAGCAGAGAAGCAAAAACAAGCAGCGATAGAACAAGAAGAAAAAATACGGAAATTGAATCAGCAAAATCAAGCGGCGATTTTGCGATTAATGAATGAATTACAAGAAGTGTCAGACGGTAATTTAACGGTACAAGCAACAGTAAGTGAAGACATCACCGGAGCTATCGCTGATTCAGTTAATTTTATGCTAGAGGAGTTGCGCACACTCTTAGATAAAGTAACGCAAATGACGCAACGAGTCGCACTAGCGTCTGAGCATAGCCAACAGATTTCTACTGAATCACTTACGTTGGCGGCACATCAAGCAACTGAAATTCAGCAAACAGGGCGCGATGTATTACAAATGACTAAGCAAATTCATCAAGTCTCACAAGCAGCGACTGCGTCAACCGAAGTAGCGAAAACTTCTTTAGCAGCAGCAAAAAATGGCGAAGCAGCGGTACAGCTTGCGATTAAGGGCATGCATGATATTCGTGACTTAATACAAGAAACCTCTAAGCGTATAAAACGATTGAGTGAATCCTCCCTAGAAATTGGCGACATTACTGAGTTAATTACCGACATCACAGAACAGACCAATGTATTAGCTCTTAACGCTGCGATACAAGCTGCCTCTGCCGGTGAGGCAGGTCGAGGATTTGCAGTAGTGGCAGAAGAAGTGCAGCGATTAGCAGAGCGATCTGGAGAGGCAGCTAAACAAATTTCAGCATTAGTACAAACTATACAAACAGATGCACATGATGCAGTCATGGCGATGGAGAAATCTACCCAGGGTGTGGTGGAGGGTGCGCGCCTATCAGATTCCGCTGGTACTGTACTTGCAGAGATTCGACATATATCTCAGCATCTCGCGGAACTAATACATGAAATATCAAATTCCACATTGGCGCAATCTAGTCTAGCCGATGGTGTTGCAAAAAACATAGATAGTATTTTAACCATTACAGAGCGTACTAGAAATGGAACGACGCAAACTGCGAATGCAGTGCATGAACTTTTGGTACTTGCTGAGGAACTAAAGTCAGCAGTAGCGCGATTTCGTATTGCTTGAGCAAGTGATAGCGCATGCTCAATCCTTATGCTTCAGTTGTATTGGAAGAAGTCATACAATCTTGCAATTTTTTGGCAGAGGAGTTTGCAAATATAAAGGCTATACAGGCTAGCAATGAAAATGAAAAAAATAAGAAATGTATGCAATGGCAAGGCATATTGCATCAAATAGATTCTGCACTTAACTTTATAGATATTCTAAGCTTAACTACACTGATAAAAATACAAATACAAGTATTATTAGATGTAGCTAAAGGTGATCTTGCTAGTAGTACTCAGTTATTTACTTCGCTCTCTGAAGCGCAACACACAACTAGCCTGTTTTTAGAAATGCGACTAGAAGGCATAGTGCTGTATCCGACTGCATTATTTTCTGTCTATCAGTCAATTCACGAAATCATATTTC
The DNA here is from genome assembly GCA_034680505.1 of Noviherbaspirillum sp. GTDB lineage: Bacteria > Pseudomonadota > Gammaproteobacteria > Burkholderiales > Burkholderiaceae_D > Pernthalerella. The sequence continues at coordinate 12,159 of JAXISQ010000010.1, read as the reverse complement.
AAGATCAAGCATCAGCAGCACATTTCATTAGCCTGCAACATGAAGCGCAACTCCCAATAACATTAAAAACTGTGAGTCAGGTAGGTGATGTAGAAATTGATACGCATGAAATAGGCTTGTTGTTTGAATCTGCTTTACTTATTTTTTTGAAAAATGAATCCACGGCCAGTATACAAGCCGCTGCTGAGCAAATAGCTAACCTATTTTCTCGAATTGCTGAATTACAAAAAGTTAGAAATATAGGTAAGTCAGATAATGAAGCGAGTAGGGAGCAGTTATATAGTCAAATATTTCAAGTTTATGCACAAAAAATTTCTCAAGGTGTTGAGTTCGACTTGCATGTAGCAAGAAAAATCTTCTCCGCGCTACGAAAAAAAATACATCACCTCAGCACACATGCCAATCCAACTTTGAGAGATGGATTATTGCAAGAGGTATTATTTGAGATAGCTTGTATTGATAATAAAGATGACACTGATATTGAAATAATTAATTATTTTGATATCGAGCCGCAGTTACAAATGCTGAAGTATGGCCCAACTATTTGGCATGATATGAACGCAAGAATACAAGCGTGGCATGTGTTGACAGAAACTGTATTACAAACTAAAAATCTAATAGTCGATAATTTTTCATTAGCTCAATCGACTGACACGAAAAATAACAACCACATTTTTTTTCAAGAGGTTCTAGAAAACTTAATTAAAGCTGTGGCTAATAGTGAGGAATCCTTAACGGATATATTAGTCAGTTTACGTTCTATGTTTGATACATCATCGATTGATGAGATTGAGATAGTACATTTTCTAGCTTTTGTGTTGTTAATAGAGCAGATTGCTAACAACAATAAACACTGGGAGTTTTCAGAAAAAAACAAATCACATTTAAAAATTATCTTGAGTGATGTGCAGCTCAGCTTGCTTTCATCAACAAAGAAGATAAAGTTAGGACGATTGACTCAATATTTCGAAAGAAGAAGCGCAGAAAAAGCCTTACTCTCTAGCTTACAGTTAGCCTTAATTGTTTTGGAGGCTAAGCTTGACGGAGTGGTTGAAGCTGGCAGTTCGGAAAGGGAAGAAAAATTAATTAATAAAATTTTAATTGAAATAATTTCGGTATTAAATTTCCTAGATAAAAAAGAATTAATTTTAGAATGCAGTGAATTGAAAAATGAAATTAACAAATATTTAAATCAAGGTAGTGAAAGCCATTCTTTAATAGAGAGTGTAATAAGAAAGTTTCTAGAGTTCGAAAAAAATTGTAAAAGTATCGCTAACAATATTGACGAAGAAAATACAGAATTAGCTGAGTTTTTGTTTAAGCATAGTGAACAAGAAGCCGAGCAAGGTTCTGAGCAAGGTTCTGAGTCGGAGCTTGAGCAGGATGGAAGTTATAAAAATGAGATATTCAATCAAGCTAAGGATGTAGAACAAATAGAAATGTTAGTTAACATTTCTCCATGTGCTGCACAGGATCCTTTAATTGCTAGCCCTGCGCTACAAAAAATTTATCTCAAAGAAGCGCAGCAACTGGTGAATCAACTCACGAATGCTGTGCATGACTGGTTAACAAGCCCAGATGAGCATGCATTACTACTAGCATCACATTCGGCGCATTCTCTGGCAGGTAGTTCGGCAACAGTTGGTTTGCCTGGAGTGAGTGCGCTATCAGCAGCGTTAGAACAGGTATTACATGTTTTGAATGATGATACTCATGCAGAAGTGAAATCGTCTGGCTTATTGGCTGACTGTGCAAAAGCATTAACAAGTCAATTGCAGGAAATCATACAGGGCTGTGTGCCCGATGCTCAACTAGATTTAGTTAAAAAATTATACGCATTAAAAGAACAATTAGTTGGCGAGGTGATGGTGGGTGCGCCACCATCTATTTTAGCGACTGATATAGAGGAGATAAGCATTGATGAAAATATATCTTATAGCCTAGAGCAGACTGAGTTGCTGATAAATGACTTGCATGATGCTGATGTGCCTGATCAAGAAGTTGATGCAGAATTAGTAGCTATATTTATAGAAGAAGCTGCAGATTACATACCTCAGCTGGATAATTTATTAAGGAATTGGTGTGATAACTCCGAAAGCACTACTATTCCTCCTGCAGTATTACGTATTCTGCATACTCTCAAAGGCAGTGCGCGCATGGCAGGTTGCTATGCTTTGGGACAGCAATTTCATGCAATGGAAACGCAGGTAGAACAGCTGACCCAGCTGGCAGATTATGATGGCGCAAAAATTTCGCATTTATTACAAGAATTCGATTTAGTCATTACTACTCTTGCATCGATAAAAAACACAACTCAGCAAGGTGATGGTGAATTATTTCCGCAGTTAGTTAATCAGATAGATAACCAGGCTAAGCAACGGCAAGATGCACAACCTGTCACTCCAGTTAATACTACTGCAGCTCCACAGGAATCAAGTCTTGTTAGAGTGCGATCGGAAGTCTTGGATAGGTTAGCAGGCTCTGCAGCTGAACTGATTGTTGATGGCGCTAGACTGCGCTCAGAAATTCAACAATACAAAAAATCTTTACTCGATTTAACGGATGCATTAATACGTCTACGAACGCAATTAAGAGAATGTGAGTTGGTGGCGAAATCGAGTATGGCATCGAAATCGAGTATGGCATCGAAGATGCAATCTACCCAACCATTGGATTTTGATCCCTTAGAGTTTGATCGCTTTACTCGCCTACAAGAATTAACTCGTATGATGGCCGAGAGTATGAATGACACTGCAAGCATAGAGCGTAGTCTGAGTCGGCATGTGGAAAAAACACAGACAATTATATTTAGTCATGAAAAATATGCACGTGCTATTCAAGGTGACCTTAAGCGCGTTCGTTTTGTGCGATTTTCTAGTGTGTCTGAGCGGCTGCATCATTTAGTTCGTCAGGTTGCACGCGAATCCCAACGTGAAATAAAACTCTCAATAACTGGTGCGCATACTGAGATAGATCGTGGTCTGTTGGAAAAAATAATTAGTCCTATTGAACATTTGCTACGTAATGCAATTACACATGGTATTGAATCGAGTGACGATCGACTACGTGCGGCAAAAGATCAATGCGGAAATATAGTTATTCATCTTATTCAGCAAGGAAATGAAATTATTATCACGGTCAGTGATGATGGTCGTGGCTTAGATTTTGATCGCATAGAACAGCGTGCGAAGGCTATGGGCTTATTGCCTATGGATGCGAAGGCTAATCAAGATGAGCTGACTGAATTTATATTTACACCGGGATTTTCTACATCAGCCGAACTGACTGCAATAGCCGGTCGCGGTATAGGTATGGATGCAGTGCGTGAAACTATCTTGTCGCAGCGCGGTGCCATACAAGTGAAAAGTCAAGTAGGACTAGGCGTTACGTTTACGTTATTTCTACCTCTGACTTTAGCAACTGCTGCAGTAGTCTTGATACTGCATGGAGATAAACAATTAGCCTTACCCGCCAATATGGTGGAACAGGTATTGCAATTATCTTGGTCGGATATAAAGCTAGCACGACAAAGTGGTGAACTTATGTGGCGGAATATACGTTTGCCATTATTTAGACTCGCAATTTTATTGGATGATGGTGAATCAACTGAGTCAGAGCTAACTAATACAGCACATTCGGTCATTATTTTGCGTGGAGTCCATGGCCAGCTAGCATTGGAAGTACAGGCAATAATAGGTAATGGTGAAGTTGTGGTGCGTAACATAGGGCCTCAGGCATCATCAGTGCAAGGCATAGTGGGCGCTACGGTAATGCCAGATGGTAGTCTTGTCTTGATCATTAATCCTTTATTATTTTTAACGACTGAACAGCAAGTACGCCGTGCGCAACCATCGTCTTTCTCTCAGACGTCGCAAATTTTTAAAGTGCTGGTGGTAGATGATTCACTAACAGTACGTAGAATCAGCCAACGATTACTAGAGCGAGCAGGCTTTACAGTCTTACTAGCTAGAGATGGCTTGCATGCGATAGAAATTTTGCAGACAGAGCTACCATCAGTTATTTTGTTAGATATAGAAATGCCCCGTATGGATGGCTTTGAATTATTGCATTACCTTCGACAGGATAGTCGTACTAATGGCTTACCTGTAGTGATGATTACTTCTCGTACCGCAGAAAAACATCGCAAGCATGCGATGGAGTTAGGAGCAACAGCGTATTTAGGTAAACCTTTCAATGAAACAGAATTACTCACCTTATTAAAAGATTTTGCATAATTCATTTTTTTATGGCGAGTATCTTTGCAATGCTCAATTTAAGCGGTTTCTTTTTTAACTACGGCATATCTTGCTAGTGTTTTTTTGCGTGCCTCATCATGCGCTACGATGGGATGAGGATAGTTAGCGCCTAACTCTATACCAGCCATAGTTAACTCCATGTTAGTTAGCAACCATGGTGCGTGAATCTGTTTTGCATTCAGTTTGGCGAGTTGCGGTAAATATCGCTTGATGAATTTTCCTTCTGTATCAAATTTTTCTGATTGTGTTATCGGATTAAAGATACGGAAATAAGGTTGAGCATCGCATCCAGATGAAGAAGCCCATTGCCATCCTCCATTGTTAGCCGATAGATCAAAGTCATTTAAGTGACGCGCAAAATAGGCTTCACCACGTCGCCAATCTATACCTAAATCTTTAATCAAAAAACAAGCTGTGACCATGCGTAGTCGATTGTGCATATAGCCTGTTTGATTGAGTTGCAGCATAGCGGCATCCACTAAGGGATAACCAGTTTTACCTTCACACCAAGCTTGAAACACTGCGTCAGCTTCTGGTCCGGTTTCCCAAGCTATACGATCATAATCAGCTTTAAAAGCACCGTGCACCACATGTGGATTGTGATGCAAAATCATAAAATAAAAATCGCGCCAAATTAATTCAGCTAACCACACAGCAGCACCAGTTCCTCCGGTACCAGATTGAATAGCTTCCATAGCGCGTCTAGCTAAAGCGCGTATCGATACCGTACCAAAACGCAAATGTACGGATAAATAAGAAGGACCTTTCACAGCAGGGAAATTGCGCGTCTCGTCATACTGTGACATACGATGAACAAAGTCATCTAACAAAGTTTGACCGCCTTGCATACCAGTTGGTATTTTTAGTGCATGCAAATCACATTCTGCAAATCCCATGTCACGTAAACTAGGAATTTTCTCTTTAGCAGGAGCAGGTAAAACTTGACCCTCTTGTGGCTCGGTTGGATAAGGCGCTAACAGAGACAAATCAAATTCACCTGGCGCGCTGAGGCATTTTTTTAACCAAGCATTTTTATATGGTGTGAAAACAGAAAAGGGTTTGCCTTGTAAAGATAAGACTTCACTTTTTTCAAAGATAACTTGATCTTTAAAACTCAGCATAACCCGACCATCTTTTTCTAACGCGGATGCTACTTTTGCGTCTCGTGCAATTGCATCAGGTTCGTAGTCATGATTGACAAACACAGCTTGAACATCGAGTTGTTTTGCAAGAAGAGGAATTTCATCAACTGCATAAGCATGACGCGCTATCAGACCGCCACCTAGTTTTTTTAATTCGGCATCACATTCCATCAAACTGGCATGTAAGAAGGCGACACGTCTATCTTCTGGTCCGTTTTGCAACAAGGGATCCAAAATAGCTTTATCAAAAATGAAAGCACAATACACATGTCGGCTTTGAACCAAAGCTTGATGCAGAGCGGCCTGATCAAAAATGCGGCAATCACGGCGCAACCACACCAGTGCGTGATCAAATTTTTTCGTAACGGTCATGTGAGAAAGTATAAGTAAGGGCTAGAAAGCTGCTGCACTGCGTGCAGGTGACTACGAATTAGCAAGAAGTGTAGCGTTTCTTGGCCATTATTTCTTGCCGCACCACCCATGAACGACATGACCCTCATTTTTTAGCCTAACTATGTAAGCAGTTTGTGTAAAAACGGCGGAACTATCGATCTAAGAATCAGCAAAGCTGATAAAATTCAGTCTATGGCCAAGCAAGGCAAGATACGTCCCGCCTCACTCTCTTCACCCTCCGCTTCGGCAGAGGATGACCGCATTTATTCTATTCCCCAAGCAGCAGACAACGACGTAAAGCTCGATTTATCGGATCACTTTCTGATCGCGATGCCTTCAATGCTGGATCCCATATTCGGCGGTACCGTGGTTTATCTTTGTGAACATCACATAGGTGGTGCTTTGGGTGTGATTATTAATAAGCCAACTGACATGACGATGGATGTGTTGTTCTCGCGTTTAGATATGACGCTAGAGATCAATCCGCATGCTGGATTACTACCGGCTGAGCCTGTGATGTTTGGTGGTCCAGTGCAAGTGGAACGTGGATTTGTTTTGCATGCTTCTGCAGCAAGCTATAGTTCTTCCCTAAAAATCCATGATGAATTGGCACTGACCACTTCGCGAGATGTGTTGGAATCGATAGCAGGTGGCTCTGGTCCTAGCCGGTTTTTGGTCACGCTGGGTTGTGCAGGTTGGGGTGCCGGACAATTGGAAGAAGAAATTTTGCGTAATGGCTGGTTAACTGTTCGTGCTGATCCAGAGATCTTGTTTGATATACCTATTCAAGAACGCTTTGTCGCAGCGATGAATTTACTCGGTATAGATCCTAGCCGTCTGACTGGCGATGCAGGACATGCTTGAATAAAGTGATCTTTTGCTAAGCGTGAAAACCATATTGGCCTTCGACTTTGGCCTTAAGCGTATCGGTGTTGCGGTTGGTAATACCGTGTTAAAGCAAGCGAGCCCTTTGACTATTATCACTGCCGCGAGTAACGAAGAAAAATTTAATGCGATTGCACTCTTAGTGCAAGAATGGCAGCCGCAAATCGCAGTAGTTGGTCTGCCATTACATCCGGATGGTGTTGAGCATGAAATGACACAGCGCTGCCGACGTTTTGCAAATCAGTTACATGGCCGTTTTGGTTTAGATACGGTGCTGGTAGATGAACGTTATTCATCTGCAGTGCTAGTGCAACAACAAAATCAACCTGTGGATGATCAAGCTGCTGCCATCATTCTTCAACAATATTTTGATGATTATGACTCTACGCGAACTTGACGCTGAAGCGCTATATAAAACACTAGAAGCACAAGTCATACATGAACTGACTGGGTGTGAACGACTCGCTATTGTGGGTATTTATTCTGGTGGTGCTTGGTTAGCTGAGCGATTAGCTCAGAGCCTTAAAGTCACAGAGTTAGGTTTTCTTGATGTGTCTTTTTACAGAGATGATTATGCGGAGCGAGGTTTGCACGCAGATGTTAAACCTAGCCATATTCCTTTCGAGATTGAAGACGCCACCATATTACTAGTCGATGATGTGCTTTACACAGGACGCACAACACGAGCTGCCATCAATACCTTATTTGATTATGGTAGGCCAGCTAGAATCATGTTGGCTGCCTTGTTAGATAGAGGGGGTAGACAATTGCCGGTAGCTGCAGATTTCGTTGCAAAAAAAATTGATCTAGAAGCGAATCAATCACTCATTTTGAAAAAGGCTGATGATGGCCGCCTTACCCTGACGGTAGACCATGCATAATCCGCAACTTAATAAAAACGGCGAGTTACAACATTTACTCACCATAGAAGGTTTACCTCGAGCAGTGGTTACTCGCATACTCGACACAGCGTCTTCTTTTGTCGGCGTTGGTGATAGGGATGTGAAAAAAGTCCCACTCATGCGTGGTAAGAGCGTATTCAATTTATTTTTCGAGAACTCGACGCGTACTCGCACCACTTTTGAAATTGCATCTAAACGTTTATCTGCAGATGTGATTAATCTGAATATTTCTGCATCGAGTGCGAGTAAAGGTGAATCACTACTCGATACTATCGATAATTTAGCGGCTATGCATGCAGATATGTTTGTCGTGCGTCATGCGCAATCGGGTGCGCCTTATCTCATCGCTAAACACTTAATTGAAACCGGACAATCTCATGTCCATGTAGTGAATGCAGGCGATGGACGACATGCGCATCCTACTCAAGGTTTGTTAGACATGTACACCATACGTCATTACAAAAAAGATTTTACTAATCTTACTGTGGCGGTTGTGGGTGATATTTTGCATAGCCGTGTAGCACGCTCAGACATTCATGGCTTAACTACTTTAGGTGTACCTGAAGTGAGGGCTATTGGACCACGCACCTTATTGCCTAGTGGTTTAGAACAAATGGGTGTGCGAGTCTTTACCGATATGAATGAAGGTTTAAAAGGAGTCGATGTCATCATCATGTTGCGCTTGCAAAATGAACGTATGACTGGTGCCCTCTTACCTTCTGCACAAGAATATTTTAAAAGCTATGGCTTAACACCAGAACGACTTGCGCTAGCGAAGCCGGATGCAATTGTGATGCATCCTGGTCCTATGAATCGTGGTGTGGAAATTGATTCTGCTGTAGCTGATGGTTCGCAAGCGGTGATACTGCCCCAAGTGACCTTTGGGATTGCAGTACGTATGGCAGTCATGAGTATGTTGGCTGGTACTTAAATGAATGCATCTGACTTAACAATACGCTGAATAACGAGAATAAGAAATGAAACTTCAGATCACAAACGGACGCTTAATTGATCCTGCGAATAAGATCGATGCCAAGCAAGATCTGTTCATCATGGATGGTAAGGTTGCTGGAGTCGGTACAGCACCTACTGGTTTTATTGCTGAACAAAAGATTGATGCAAGCGGTTTAATTGTGGCGCCTGGTCTGGTGGATTTATCAGTGCGCTTAAGAGAGCCAGGCTATGAATACAAAGCGACTCTTGAATCAGAATTACAAGCTGCGTTAGCAGGTGGTGTGACGAGTTTGGTTTGTCCTCCAGATACTGATCCTGCTTTAGATGAACCTGGCTTAGTAGAAATGCTGGTACATAGAGCACGTAGTTTGAATCAGTCGCATGTTTATCCTTTAGGGGCATTAACCATCGCACTCAAAGGTCATGAGTTAACTGAGATGGCAGAGTTAACGGATGCAGGTTGTGTAGGTTTCTCGCAAGCTGAACATGCTATACAAGATACAACGGTGTTGTTACGTGCCTTGCAATACGCACAAACTTTTGGCTACACCGTATGGCTGCGTCCACAAGATCCACATCTAGGCAAAGGTGGTATTGCGCATAGCGGTCCTTTGGCATCGCGTTTAGGTTTAGCAGGTGTGCCTGTCATTAGTGAAACTATCGCCTTACATACTATTTTTGAGTTAATGCGATCAACTGGTGCGCGAGTGCATTTATGTCGATTGTCTTCTGCTGATGGCATCGCATTAGTGCGCGCTGCAAAAGCTGAGGGCCTACCTGTGACTTGCGATGTCGGCGCGCATCATTTACATCTCACTGATGCAGACATAGGTTTCTTTGATTCGAATGCACGTATGGTTCCTCCATTACGTAGTCAACGTGATAGAGAAGCGATTTGTGCTGCTGTTGCTGATGGAACGGTAGATGCTATTTGTTCTGATCACACACCAGTTGATGATGATGAAAAACTCTTGCCGTTTGGCGAAGCCTCACCAGGTGCAACGGGCTTAGAGCTGCTGCTCTCACTCACATTAAAGTGGGCTGAGTCATCTAGTGAAAAAATAGATCATAAATTAAGTGCTGCGCTATCACGTATTACTATTGATGCAGCACGTATCGCTGGCTTGCAAGCTGGTCAGTTAAGTGTGGGAAGCGCAGCGGATATTTGTATTTTTAATCCCGACACACGCTGGACAGTGCAAGCCTCAGCTTTATTAAGTCAAGGTAAACATACGCCATTCTTAGGTTATGAATTGCAAGGTCAAGTACACACTACCTTAGTGGCTGGCCGTATTGTTTTTCAACGCTAACTGTTGATGATGCAGGGCATGCCAATTTTTCCATTGCTTAGATTAGCTGTGCATTTATGTGTAGGGCTTGTTAAGTGTGGCTTACTATTTCCCTTTCTTGATCATGCTGGCAAAGAGCGACGTATACAACGTTGGTCAGCACAACTGATTGCCATTTGCGGTGTCACTTTACGTCTAAATAATCTTGCTCAGGCTGAGCCGGCATCACCTGCACTCATCATCTGTAATCATATTTCTTGGTTAGATATTTTCGTTATTAATAGCGTGCATGCTTGCCGCTTTGTCGCGAAATCAGATATACGCGATTGGCCTTTGATAGGCTGGTTATGTGATAAGTCAGGAACGATTTTTATAGCGCGTGGTAAGCAACGTGATGTGCGACGTATTTATGCTGGACTCGTACGCAGCATTCATGATGGTGAACGCGTCGCTTTCTTCCCTGAGGGTACGACAGCACCACAAGGTACGGTATTACCATTTCATGCAAATTTATTTGAAGCAGCGATTGAAGCACAAGTACCAGTACAAGCCTATGCAATTCGCTATCGCGATGCTGCTGGTAATGATCATCCTGCCGCCGATTTCATTGGTGATATGAGTTTTATGCAAAGTGTGCTGATGATCATGCGTCATTCAGCTATGCATGCAGAGTTAATCCGTTTGCCTGTCCAGTCTAGTGAGGGTGCACATAGAAGAGAGCTTGCGGTAACGATGCGCGCAAAAATTGCACAGGCACTGCAAGTTGAAATTTAATAGTGAGAGTTAAAACGGGCGCTGATAAGGAGGGCAAGACACTTGCAGTAAAGCGCGATCAGCAAGTCGTAATGCAGTAAGTTTGCCGCCCCATACGCAACCCGTATCTAGTCCTATGATGTTATCTTGCAGTGAGAGTCCGAGAGTAGACCAGTGTCCAAAAATAACTGTGGTGTCAGCAGTTTGTCTATTTGGCACACTAAACCAAGGCATGTAACCTGGCATGGGATTGCCGGGTGATTCTTTCGTAATAAATTCCATTTTTCCATCAGCAGTGCAATAACGTAAACGCGTTAATCCATTCACAATACAACGCATACGCTCTGCACCTTGCAGATTGTCATGCCAGCTAGTGGGTTCATTGCCATACATATCACGTAAAAAATCCACCCAGTGTTCACTGCGTAAGCGTGTTTCAACTTCATTAGCCAGAGATAAAACTTGCGTTGTACTCCATTGCGGAAGTACACCAGCATGAACGAGTAAATGCTCTTGTTCATAGAGGGCGAGTGACTGATGACGTAACCAAGTGAGTAGTTCTTCTCTGTCGTGGGCTTCTAGTATCTCCATCACGGTGTCAGCCGGATGCGGCTTGCGTATGCCTTGCGATACCGCTAATAAATGTAAATCATGATTACCCAACACCACTTGCGCGCGCGCGCCCATGTCACGAATTTTGCGCAAAGTTGCAAGGGAGTTTGGGCCACGATTAACTAAATCGCCCAGAAAAATCAATTTTGCATCGGGTGACTCTGCATGAATAAGAACTAGCAAAGCATCGAGACGCTCGGCGCAGCCTTGAATATCGCCTATGGCGTAGGTAGACATGGGGAAAAATGCTCAAAAAAACAAAGATTAATCATTCTAGTTTGTTGTGAGGACAGTGACCACTCACGTAAAATGCAGTGCGGTCGATATAGTAAGTATAAATACAGCGTTTGCGGCACTGGGATGAGGCTAATTTCCAGTAAACACAAGGGCTTTGGACGATATTGGGGTCTGAAGCGAGTGTGTCAACAAACGTTAAAAAATTAAATAATTGATAAGGTCGAGCATGATTCTTGTAACCGGCGGTGCCGGATTTATTGGAGCGAATTTTGTTTTAGATTGGCTGGCTGCTAGTGATGAGCCTGTTATCAATTTAGACAAATTGACGTATGCGGGCAATCCCGACAATTTAACGCCACTAGCGAATAATCCTCATCATCATTTTGTGCATGGTGATATTTGCGATCGTGAGTTGGTTGCATCGCTATTAAAACAGCATAAGCCACGCGCGATTCTGCATTTTGCTGCGGAGAGTCATGTCGATCGTTCTATACATGGACCGGGAGACTTCATACGCACGAATGTAGATGGCACTTTCAGTTTATTAGAAGCCGCGCGTGCTTATAGCGCGACCCTATCTGAATCTGAACGAAGTAACTTCCGTTTTCTGCATGTCTCTACCGATGAAGTGTTTGGTTCTTTAGGTCCTAAAGATCCGCAATTTTCTGAGAGAACGGCTTATGCACCGAATAGTCCTTATTCAGCTTCGAAAGCTGCTTCATATCATTTAGTGCGT
>JAXISQ010000009.1:0-19262 GCA_034680505.1 Noviherbaspirillum sp. | reverse complement strand
CTCTCCAGGGTAAATTTGCGATACATCGGAAAATAAAATAATAGACATAGGGTTTCGCTTTAACCTAATAAAGCATCGACAAATTCTTCTGCAACAAAAGGCTGCAAATCTTGAATAGCTTCACCTATGCCTATGTAATAACCAGGGATAGGTCTTTGGGCAACGATAGCAGCTAACACACCACCTTTTGCAGTGCCGTCTAATTTGGTTACAACCAAGCCTGTTAGACCTAATGCGTCATCAAAGGCTTTTACTTGAGTCAATGCATTTTGTCCGGTGTTGCCATCAATGACGAGCAGAGTTTCATGCGGCGCACCAGGACAGCCTTTGCCGATGACGCGTTGTATCTTTTTTAATTCATCCATTAAATGGAGTTGAGTAGGTAAGCGTCCTGCAGTATCAATAATTACCACATCCACACCGCGAGCAATACCAGCTTGTACTGCATCAAAAGCAACCGCAGCAGGATCGCCCGAAGCTTGAGAAATAACCGAGACGTTATTGCGTTCACCCCATTCGATTAACTGCTCACGAGCTGCCGCGCGAAAAGTATCACCAGCAGCTAACAAAACTTTTTGACCCTGTTCTTGTAAGTGTAAAGTGAGTTTACCTATAGTGGTGGTTTTACCTGCACCATTGACGCCAGCAATCATGATCACCAAAGGCTGGGTCTGACCTATTTGAAATGGCTTTTGCAAAGGCAGTAAAAGCTCCAGCATGAGTTCATGCAGCGCTGTTTTGACTTGTGACCCTTCAGTGAGATGGTCTGCTTTGACTTTCTTACGCAGTTTATCCATCAATGTTTTGGTGGCATGAACGCCTGCATCTGACATTAATAAAGCGGATTCTAGTTCTTCGTATAAGGCGTCATCAATCTTCGCGCCGGCAAATAGCGAGCTGATTCCCGATGAGGTCCGTGCCAGACCAGATCGCAGATTCTGCAGCCAAGTTTTCGGTTGGTCAGCGGAAGACGGTTTATTCGAATCCGATGACTTTTTAGCTAGAAATGAAAACATCGGGTTGATTTATATGAGGTGAAAAGCAGAGATAAAAACAAGCAGATACAATCAAAACTTCCTTGCCTTTAGACCGCCCTATTTTAGCAGAGCAGAGATAATGAAATTTTGGATTAAAAATATAGCGTTAATCAGTGTTTGTCTGACCATCAGTCTGGGATTACTCACTTCGCAAGCATTAGCCGGCAGTCAAGCGCAAGAATACAGGCTGGCAAATGGTTTACGCATCATTGTGCAAGAAGATAAGCGCGCCCCCACAGTTGCTCACATGATTTGGTATCGCATAGGTTCTATGGACGAGCTGAGTGGGACAACAGGCGTAGCGCATGTGCTCGAGCATATGATGTTCAAAGGCACAAAAAAATTAAAACCAGGCGACTTTAGTGCAAAAGTAGCTGCACTAGGTGGACGCGATAATGCTTTCACGAGTAAAGACTACACAGCTTATTTTCAGCAAATTGAAAAATCACGGTTAGAAGATGTGATGGCACTAGAAGCCGACCGCATGCAAAACTTAACTATGGATAAAGCTGAATTTGCCAAAGAAATTAATGTGGTGATGGAAGAGCGTCGTTTACGGACTGACGATCAACCTATTTCTAAAGTTTTTGAAGCATTGTATGCAACAGCATTTGTAGCGCATCCTTATCGAAATCCGATTGTGGGTTGGATGGATGATTTAAAAAATATGACAGCTGCTGATGCATTAGCTTGGTATGAGCGCTGGTATGCACCGAATAATGCGACGATGATTGTGACAGGCGATGTCGATGCAAAGCGTGTATTTGCCTTAGCTGAAAAATATTTTGGCAAGATACCTGTTAAAACATTACCGAAAACCAAACCTCAAAATGAACCGCAACAAACCGGTATACGTCGAGTGGTAGTGCAAGCACCAGCGGAAAATCCTTATCTCGTACTTGCATACAAAGCACCTACATTGCGCGATGTAGAAAAAGATGATGATGCACATGCGCTCGATGTGTTATCGGCTGTGCTAGATGGTTATGACAATGCCCGTTTACCTGCAAAATTAGTGCGCACCGATAGAGTTGCGACATCGGCAGGATCGAGCTACGACAATACCTCACGTGGCCCTAGTTTGTTTATGTTGATGGGTGTGCCAGCACAAGGTACAACAACAGAACAACTCGAGCAGCGTTTGCGTGATGAAGTCACGCGTATCGCAAAAGAGGGAGTATCAGCTTCAGAATTAAATCGTGTGAAGCGACAGTTAATTGCTAGCCAAGTCTATAAACGTGATTCTATTTTCGGTCAGGCTATGGAAATAGGTGGCATGGAGATGGCTGGCATTTCTTATAAACAGACAGATCGCATCATAGAAAAATTAGCTGCAGTGACGCCTGAACAAGTACAAGCGGTCGCTAAAAAATATTTTACTGATGATCAACTGACCGTTGCATCACTCGTGCCTTTGCCAGTTGATGCAAGTCAGAAAAAGGCAACTAGCCCAGCTGGCTTACGTCATTAATTCAGTGCACATCTATTTATAACAAGGATTAATCGTCATGTTTAAAAAAACATTGATCATGTTTTTGCTTTTAGTAGCTGCCCAAGCGCAAGCTGCATTGAATATTCAACACTGGACATTAGAAAATGGTGCACGTGTTTACTTTGTAGAGAACCACAGTATTCCTATGCTAGATGTAAGCGTGGAATTTGATGCGGGTGCAAGACGTGATCCTAAAGGTAAAACAGGTGTTGCTGCGCTCACGAATAGCATGTTGGGCAGAGGTATACGAGCTGCTAAGTTACCGAGTGGTGCTGATGAACCTGCGCTAACGGAAGCACAAATTTCTGATGCATTTGCTGATATTGCTGCGCAACGCGGTGGTGGACCTGGAATAGATCGTAGTGGTTTAACAGTACGCTCACTTTCATCAGCAACAGAAAGACAACAAGCTATTTTATTGTTAGCGCGTTTGTTAGCCCATCCAAGCATGCCGGAAGATTTTCTTGCGCGTGATAAAGCGCGCACAATTTCCAGTATCAAAGAATCGGAGACCAAACCTGAATCGATCGCAGACAAAGCATTCTGGCGTTTAGCTTATGGCGAGCATCCTTACGCGAATGAAGCGACGGTAGATAGCGTGACAGCGATCACACGCGAAGATTTATTGCAATTTCATGCTGCGCACTATGTAGCGAATCGAGCTGTCATAGCTATGATCGGTGATATCAATCGCGAGCAAGCAGATGAGATAGCACGTCAACTGACTGCACGTTTGCCACAAGGCGCTCCTTTGGCAGCGATTGCACCAGTTGTTGTGCCAAAAGCAGCAGAGCAGCGCATTCCGCATCCGGCATCACAAGCCCATATATTGATAGGTATGCCTGCATTACAGCGTGGTGATGCTGATGTCTTTGCACTCACTGTTGGTAATTACATTTTAGGTGGTGGTGGTTTTGTTTCACGACTTACGAAAGAGGTCAGAGAAAAACGTGGTTTAGCTTACAGTGTGTATAGCTATTTCAATGCAATGGAGCAGCCTGGTCCTTATCAAGCTGGTTTACAAACACGCAAAGATCAAGCGGATGAAGCATTAAAAGTAGTACGTGAACAAATTACTGCCTACTTGCAAACTGGCCCAACCGAAGCAGAATTTAAAGCTGCAAAAGATAATTTGATTGGTGGTTTTGCATTACGTATCGATAACAATCGCAAAATATTAGACAACATTGCTGTGATTGGTTATTACCAAATGCCACTCGATTATTTAGATACGTGGACAGCGCAAGTCGCTAAATTAACGCTAGCGGATATACGATCAGCATTTAATCGCAAGCTTGCGATGGATAAAATGGTGACGGTGGTCGTAGGTGGGGCAAGTAATTAATTTAGTTTTGTATGCAGATGAAAAACCGCTCTAAGCAGTTGCCACGACAAGTACGCATCATAGGCGGGGACTGGAAACGCACTCCATTACCAATACCTGAAATAGAAGGCCTGCGTCCCACACCAGATCGCGTGCGTGAAACTGTATTCAATTGGTTGGAGCACTTAAAGTCAGCAAATTGGTCGCAGTTGTCTTGTTTAGATTTATTCGCTGGATCTGGTGCATTAGGTTTTGAAGCGATGAGTCGTGGTGCGTCTCGTGCTGTGTTGGTGGAATCGCATCCGGTAGCGATTGCTCAACTTAGAGCCAATCAGTTGAAACTTAAAGCAACGCAGATGACCATCTTGGCGGGTGATGCGCACAACTTGCTTGCGACAATGAAGGATCAGTTTGATCTGATTTTTTTAGACCCGCCTTATCAATTGAACATCTTGCCTAGCATGCTAGCGCTAAGTAAGGCGCGCTTGGCAGTCGGTGGCTTAGTATATGCCGAGCATGCGCAAGCCATATCGCACGAGACTTTTCCTGATGGGCTCTTGGGTTGGGAGATCATACGATCCGGCAAAGCTGGCGCGGTGCATTATGCTTTATTGTCAGTAGCAAATCTGCCCTAAATTTAGTGCATAATTCCCGTCCGTAGAGAGTGCACCGAATCTGTCGTGTGCTCTGAAAATTATGAGGGCACCGCATGTTGACAGCTGTTTATCCCGGAACATTTGATCCTCTCACCCGCGGCCATGAAGACTTAGTAAGAAGAGCTTCTGGTTTGTTTGATAAGTTGGTGGTGGGTGTGGCAGACAGCAAAGCCAAGAGTCCCTTTTTCTCACTGGCAGAACGCATGGAAATTGCGCATGAAGTACTAGGTCATTATCCAAATGTACATGTAGAAAGTTTTTCAGGCTTATTAAAAGACTTTGTACGACGCCATGATGCACGAGTGATTGTGCGTGGCTTACGAGCTGTGTCAGATTTTGAATATGAATTTCAAATGGCAGGTATGAATCGTTATTTACTGCCTGATGTAGAGACCTTGTTTTTAACGCCTTCCGATCAATATCAATTCATCTCTGGAACCATAGTGCGTGAGATTGCAATTTTAGGCGGTGATGTCTCTAAGTTTGTATTTCCATCCGTAGAAAAATGGTTGTTACAAAAAATTAAAGCGAAAGAATAATTGGGTTTGCAATCGTGGCTTTAAAAATCACACAAGACTGCATCAATTGCGATGTGTGCGAACCCGAATGTCCTAATGAAGCGATCTTCATGGGAGCGGAGATCTATCAGATCGATCCGTTTAAATGCACCGAATGCGTGGGGCATTTCAATGAGCCACAGTGCCAACAAGTTTGTCCGGTTGCTTGCATACCACTCGATCCCGAATGGCACGAAAGCAAAGAACAGTTGATGGTTAAATACGAAAAATTAAAAAGTACGCAAAATAAAATTTAACTGCGTGTCAGATTCATATGTTGACTTGGTGGTGCGGTTAAAAATTTAAAAGCCTGATGTGAGAACTAGCACTATCTTCTTTTATTAGTTTGTTTGAATTTTGTGCAAGTTGATTAATCTGCTAGCGCTGCTTGTCGAATTGCTTCAGTGGCCCATTGATTTAGGCTTTGTCCTTGCGCAGCAGCTGCGATGGCAGCAGCTTCATGCGTAGCAGGATCAACGCGTAAAGAAAATTTCCCAGAAAACTGCTTGCGTGGCTCAACGCCATCTTCTGCGCATGCTGCAAGAAAGACTTTGAGAGATATTTCTCCTTCACGAAGCAAACCATCTACATCTTTGGCATAAAAATCTGCGCCCCCATTGAGTGAAACAAATTCACCTCGGAACATTTGAATATCGGGGTCGTACAAAATGACCGCTTGATAGCCTTTTATAGTCATTGTATTCATGGTCTCACTCCGTTCGCTTCTAGCCATTTGCGGATAGCTTCAATTGCACCTTTGTCAGTTGTTGGTTCAGGATGCGGGCGGTGAAACACCCGCCTTTCGTTAAACAAACGCACCAGTAACCGCGATCCTTCTCGTTCTGAGAGAAGTCCACCTAGTTCTATAAATAAGGCTTCAATATCCGACCATCGAACATTCGCCGAAGTTGGTCGGGAAAAAATCAATTCCAAGGTGCGCTGATGCTTTCGCTTCATTTGCGAATGGTATCAGAAAGTGGTATCGAATAACAATATTAAAATACTAATTTTTGTTATTGCGTAGTGTGTTTATTTTTGTGGAGGTACTGCCACTTCCTGTTACACAAAATGCAAAATGAGTCTTCAAACGTAATGTAGAAACTCGATAACAGATTGTTTTGTTGGAGTAGTGATCTTTATCTACTTGAGATTATTTTTAGACGTTAAACAAGAAATTCAATACATCGCCATCTTTCACGACGTACTCTTTTCCTTCAGCTCGCATCTTGCCGGCTTCTTTTGCGCCTTGCTCACCTTTGTGACCAATAAAATCTTCAAACGCAATAGTTTGTGCGCGAATAAAGCCACGTTCAAAATCAGTATGAATCACACCTGCCGCTTGTGGTGCTGTGTCACCAGTATGAATAGTCCATGCACGGACTTCTTTTACACCAGCAGTGAAATAAGTTTGTAAGCCAAGCAAAGAAAAAGCAGCACGAATTAAACGATTTAAGCCAGGTTCTTGCATACCCATATCAGCGAGAAAAGCTTCTTTATCTGCATCGTCAAGATCAGCGATTTCTGATTCTATGGAAGCACAAATCGCCACGATGGGTGCGTTTTGTGTTTTTGCATAATTGGTTAAGGTGTCGAGCAAAGGATTATTTGTAAATCCTGTGTCTGACACATTGGCGACATACATTGCGGGTTTAGCCGTAATCAAGCAGAGTGGCTTAAGCATGGCGAGTTGATCTTTATCGAAACCCATCGCACGCACCGGAATAGCATCATTCAAACCAGTCAGCACTTTTTCCATTAGCGTCACCAGTGCAGCGGCATCTTTATCGCCTGAGCGTGCTTTTTTTGTTTCTCTGTGTATGGCTTTTTCTACCGTACCCATATCTGCTAAAGCGAGTTCGGTTTGAATCACGGCGATATCATCCAATGGGCTTACTTTGCCTGCAACGTGAATAACATTCGCATCTTCAAAACAGCGTACGACATTGACGATGGCATCGGTTTCACGAATGTGCGCTAAAAATTGATTGCCCAAGCCTTCGCCTTTGGACGCACCTGCAACTAGACCGGCGATATCGACGAATTCCACTGTCGCTGGTAAGACGCGTTCTGGTTTGACGATCTCAGCTAACTGATCTAGACGAGGGTCAGGTACTTCTACTACACCGACATTTGGTTCTATCGTGCAAAATGGATAGTTTTCTGCAGGTATGCCTGCTTTGGTGAGCGCATTAAACAGAGTGGATTTGCCTACGTTAGGTAGGCCGACGATGCCGCATTGAAGACTCATGAGATGATCTGACTAAGAGAGTGTTGACCTGTGCTGAAAATAGCTTGCACAGGCTAGAAAATAAAAGCCGTATTGTACTCTTGGTGATGCTCGAATTCGTAGTGGCGCTGGGTCGCTGTGTTTGAGGTGCGCACTAAGTAGAATTGAGCCATGGCTGATAAGGAAATTATCCTAAGGAGTTGATAAGTATGAAACGTGGTGTTGATGTGGTTTTATCTTTGCTGGCAATGTTAGTTTTGATGCCGTTTGCGATCTTGATTGCACTCGTCATTTGGCTAGAGACCCGTGGTCCTATTTTGGCGCGACCACATCGTGTGGGACGGCATGGTCGCATGGTGAAGGTATTTGAATTTCATACTGCTGTCACCGATCCCGATGCCATGGAAATGGTGGGAGGGTGTCATGGTGAGCAAGTAACACGCGTGGGTGCTGTGTTGCGGCGTTTAGGCATTGCGCAATGGCCATTGTTGATAAATGTATTGCGTGGTGATTTAAGTTTGGTTGGGCCACGTGCAGAATTACCGCGCTATGTAGGTTGTTATCCGACTGAAGATAGAAAATTGATTTTGTCGATCAAGCCGGGATTAGTAGATCTTGCCACGATAGAATTTACCGATGAAAAAAGTATGCTTGCCGGATTAGAGGGCGATGATTTAGAACAGGCTTATGTAGAGCAGGTTTTGCCTAAGCGATTAGATTATGCAAAACGTTATATGGCAGAGCGAGGATTTTGGTTAGATGCTCGTATCATCTTGTTAGGATTAGCGCGTGGATTTTTACGTTAATAGAGATTTTTTTGAATTCACTGCGTAGTTTTACGCTTATAAAAACGGATTAGATTTTTGGTTGTGTGTTGTGGAGTGAAATAAAAAATGCCGCTAGTTATGGCAACTAGCGGCACTATTTTTTAAAGCGGCAAAACAGGATTTATTTGATTAAGTATTGTGACTTATCGTGACCTGCCATCCATTTTGGTGGTTTACCGCGGCCACTCCAAGTTTCTCCAGTCGTATTATTTCTATATTTAGGTGCCACAGGTTTGCGCGTGGCTTTGCCTAGTCTTTTGCGTCCGCTAATACCCAAATCATCTGCGGAAATGCCATATTCTTTCATTTTGAGTTGAATATCATTGATCGCGTTTATTAATTCATTCTTTCTGGCGTTTTCCGCTTCATGTTGTAGTTTTTCAATTTGACCTTGCAGTTCTTTGTAAGTGCTCATCAGTATTCCCCGTCATTGAAAGTTTTCTAAAAATCAACCAGCCAGGAGGCCATTTTCTGGCGTGTGGCGGGATTATACGTCAGGGGTTATCAAAAAAGTAATACCTTGATTAATATTTTTTTGATAATAATAAAAGAGTGTGAAATTTTTTTGTGAAAGGACTCGCGCGTTAAACGACGCTTGCTTCGAGTATGGGCATTACAGCGCATAGGAAGGCTAGACATGCAGTTGAGCGCATCGTTAGAGAAACTTGTGTGCGAATAGTGGATTAACGTGTGTGTAGCTCTAACATGGCTTTTTCAAACAAGCCCTGACAGACAAGAGGAATAACAGCCAGACTTTTATCTATGGCTGCGTCAATCAGCGTTTGTTCTTCTTTGCGTGGACGGTGCAGCACAAAATCCGCAACTGCTTGTTGCAGTTGTAATTCGCGTGGATGGCCTATACCTAAACGAAGTCGCCAGTACTCTTGCGTACCGAGCACTGCCGTAATATCTTTTAAGCCATTATGTCCACCTGAAGAGCCACCTTTTTTTAATTTGGTAGAACCGGGTGGTAAATCTAATTCATCATGTACGACAAGAATTTGATCAGGTTCAATTTTATAGAAGCGACTCAATGCACCGACTGAAAGTCCTGAGCGATTCATAAAAGTTTGAGGCTCGAGTAAAACCACTTCTTCATTTGCAATGCGAATTTTTTTTGCTAGCCCATGAAAGCGTGCTTCGCGCTGCAAGCCAGATCCAGCGAGACGATCTATGAGCCAGAAGCCAGCATTATGTCGAGTAAGCTCGTATTCGTTACCGGGATTGCCGAGGCCGACGATTAAGCGTATGGACATAATAAATAGTGGTGAAGGAATGCTGAGATTATCTCTCATTTATGATGCATGTTAATGCTCAAAACATGCAGGCTAATAGTAAAGGCTGTTTCATAGTCAAGCAGATAACACTCGCTGTATAGAATAAAAAAAGCCCGCTCTAAAAGAGCGGGCTGATTATTCTGCTGAATTAAATCCGCAGAATTATTTCTTCTCTTCCGCAGCAGGCGCTGCAGCTTCGGTTGTAGCAGCTGCATCAGATTTACCGCCACCAGGTACAGATGCGGTTGCGATCGTTGGATTGTCTTTTGCGTGAACAGCTGAAACACCAGCTGGTAATTTCAGATCAGCTAAGTGCAATGATGTGCCTAATTCCATCTTAGATAAATCCACTTCAATGAATTCAGGCAGATCTTTAGGTAAGCA
The DNA here is from genome assembly GCA_034680505.1 of Noviherbaspirillum sp. GTDB lineage: Bacteria > Pseudomonadota > Gammaproteobacteria > Burkholderiales > Burkholderiaceae_D > Pernthalerella. The sequence goes on along the minus strand of JAXISQ010000009.1, from coordinate 9,481 downwards.
GCTAATGTCCAAATCTGTCATCACATGGCTAATAATGCCAGCGCCTAATTTCACTGCTGGTGATATATCAGCGTGAACAAAATGCAGAGGCACTTTCACATGGATTTTTTGGTTTTCATCAACGCGTTGAAAATCAGCATGCAAAACTAATTGTTTATATGCATGCACTTGAAAATCACGTAGCAATACTTTTTCAACTTTACCGCCTACATCCATATCCAAAATGGATGAATGAAAAGCTTCTTTTTTCAACGCGTGATAAAGCGCGTTGTGATCAAGAGCGATGTTCACTGGTGCAGCGGTACCACCATAAATAATGCCTGGTGTATGACCCGCTCTGCGCAGGCGGCGGCTCGCTCCGGACCCCTGTTCAGTACGTGGAAAAGCAACAACTTTCATGTTTAACTCCTAAAGTGGGAATAATTCCCAAGATTGTCATCCCCCGCGACCAGAGGATGATGATTAAAGTACAGCATGACACTGCACTCACATTCTGCTTACTACTAAAAATTAATTACCTGCTTCATCCTCGGCGAATAAAGACATGACTGAATTACCTTGGCTAATGCGCTTAAAAGTTTCGGCGAGCAAGGAAGCACAAGTTAATTGTCTGATCTTGCCGCACGCTTTAGCTTGCGCAGTGAGAGGAATCGTATCCGTGACAACTAATTCATCTAACGGCGAATTTTGTATGCGATCAACTGCAGGACCGGAAAGCACAGCGTGCGTGCAATAAGCCACTACTTTCTTGGCGCCGCGTTCTTTCAATACTTCAGCGGCTTTGGTCAGAGTACCGGCAGTGTCGACCATGTCATCCATGATCACGCAATTACGACCTTCTACCTCACCAATAATGTTCATGACTTCTGACACATTCGCTTTGGGGCGACGTTTATCAATAATCGCTAAGTCACAATTTAAACGTTTCGCTAACGCTCTTGCACGAACCACACCACCGACATCGGGAGAAACGACGAGTAAATCATCGTAATTTTTTTCCACTAAATCAGTCAGCAATATCGGTGAAGCATAAATATTATCGACGGGGATATCAAAAAATCCTTGAATCTGATCCGCATGCAAATCCATAATCAACACACGTTCAACGCCCGCTTCTTGCAACATATTGGCCACCACTTTGGCAGAGATCGCAACGCGCGCTGAGCGTGGACGACGATCTTGTCTTGAATAGCCATAGTAGGGAATTGCTGCAGTAATACGACCAGCTGATGCGCGCTTTAAAGCATCGACCATCAGCATAATTTCCATCAAATGGTCATTAGTGGGAGCGCAGGTTGATTGCAACACAAAGACATCTTTGCCGCGCACATTCTCGTTAATCTCAACCACGATTTCGCCATCTGAGAAACGCGATACCACCGCTTTGCCCAGTGAAATGCCGAGCTGACCAACCACGCCTGCAGCCAGCTCCGGATTAGCACTGCCGGTAAAAACCATTAGGTTTTCATGGACCATAGGACCTCTGGATGCGATACGTTATAAAGTTGGAAAGCCGCTCGCTCTGCTAGAGCGTGCGGCTTGACGGAATGTTTCGCGCTTCTATCAATGGCAGGGGAACAAGGATTCGAACCTTGGAATGCTGGAATCAAAATCCAGTGCCTTAACCAGCTTGGCGATTCCCCTACACAACCGGACTGTCTGTCGCGCTGATCTCGCCAGACAAATTTTGTATAAAACTACAAGTTACTTTTCTAACAACCCTGCTAAAGGGTGGCGTTGCAATGTTTGGCACTGCCATGCTTGCCAACCAGACCCCACAGGGAGTTGCTGAACCACAGCTTCTGCGGCAGCTTGGTCTGACATTCGGGCAAAAACGCATGCTCCAGAACCAGACATCCTAGCTTCACCAAATTTTCCTAGCCACTGCAAAGCGTCTGCAACCTCTGGAAAAGCCTTTTCTGCGACTGCCTGCAAATCATTTCTTCCGAATGAAAATAGCCCAGAAGAAAAGTCCGACATTTTGACGGACTTGGTGTCTCGTGTCAAATGAGGTGACCCAAATATCAGGGGCGTTGGAACCGCCACGCCAGGGTGAAGAATCACGAACCAGGCGTCCTCTAGGCTTAGGGGGGTCAGCTTCTCACCGATACCCTCCACAAAGGCAGGTTGACCGAGTAAAAAAAAGGGCACATCCGCACCTAAGCGCAGTCCCATATGCATGAGTTCAGATTGAGTCAGGCCTAGCTGCCAGAGATGATTGAGTGCGATGAGGGTAGTCGCTGCATCGGAAGAGCCGCCTCCCAAACCACCACCCATAGGAATATGTTTTTCTAAAGCGAGATCAGCGCCTGCAATGGGCAGGCCACGCTCTTGTGCGCACTGTTCTAATAAACGTGCTGCACGCATGACTAGATTAGTCGTTGTATCCACACCCGCCATGCCAGAGTGAAGATGAATAGCGCCATCCTCGCGTAAGGCGATGGATAGCTGATCTTGTAAATCCAGCAGCAGGAACACCGATTGTAGTAAGTGATAGCCATCGCCACGTTGACCGACGACGTGTAAAAATAAATTTAATTTCGCCGGAGCGGGGAAATAATGCGTCGTCATTTCGGAGTCCAACTATCAAGGACAATTTTCAAATAAATTTCACCTTGGCGTTTACTCGCGTGTTTTAAATCTATACGTTTAGGAATACGAAAACCTGATACATCATCTTGCCATTGCACATAATGAATTTCCCAACCGTTATGCATAAAACCAGACTGTGCATCGCGTGTGACGCTTTGTTGTTTTCCTAAAGCATTCGAATAAAAACCCTGTAGCCATTCCTTTAATCCTGCAACAGGTAGGGGCCAACCCAAGGTGTCAGTGGTCAGTGCGCTCACATCATTTGCGATACGTAATGCTTCACCTGTTTGCTGCAGCATCGCTCTCTCTGGCTCAATCACAATTTGCGCAATCGTTTGACCTAGTGGTGTGAAAAGCGAAATATATGTGGTGGTCGCAGTTTGATCCCAAGTGAATTTACCTTGTAGGGATTGCGCTTTACCTTGTTGTTGATAATTCACTGAGAGTCTGCCGCTTAAACTAATCACCTCATAATAAGGTGCAGAGGGCAACGAGGGTGAAGAGACTTGCATGTTAGGCGCTGTACTGCAAGCGCCTAACATCAATATAACAGCGAGAAGAAAACAACGCATGATGACTTGCTAGTAGTCAGAATGAAGCATGTTATTGCAACTTAATACGCAAACGTTGTAGCGTATTTTTTAAAGTTTCATTCTTAGGATCTTTACTAGCAGCAGCGCGCCAGAGTTTTTTTGCTTCATCATTTCGGCCTCTAGTCCATAACACTTCACCTAAATGCGCAGCAATTTCTGGATCTGGTTTAATTGTGTGAGCGCGACGTAAAATTTCTTCTGCTTTATCTACATGCCCCATTCGAAATTCTACCCAGCCCATGCTATCAAGTATGTAGGCATCATCTGGTGCGAGTGCAACTGCTTTACTAATTAGTTCATGTGCTTCTTTGAGACGTACATTCCGATCGGCTAACATATAACCCAGTGCGTTATAGGCATGTGGATTATTGGGTGTTAGTGCGATGATTTTTCGAAGTGATTGCTCCATGAGTTCAAGCTGCTTATTTTTTTCAGCAACCATGGCATGTTCATAAAGCAAATCAGTGTTGTCAGTGAAGCGCAGTAATGCTTCATCGATAAATTGCAGCGACTCTGTCAATTTGCCAGCATCTCTCAGTAGCTGTGCTTCACCAATAATGAGTCTGATTTTATCTTCATCATTTTCAGATTGTGTTTGCGCCAGCAACTGTCGTGCTTCTGCGAGTTTGCCCGCTTTCGCTTTAATGTGTGCACGTTTTATTGTGGATGTTAGATAATTACTTTGCGCGCTATTGTCGATAAGTTCTAACCATTTTGCTGCTGTTGGCAAATCATTTTTATCTTCTGCAATTTGCGCTAACACCATTAGAGCTTGTGAGGAATCGCGCTCAGGATCGCGATTGCCGTTCAGTGTTTTTATGTAAGCGGAAAGATAATTTTCTGCCTCAGTAAACTCACTATTCTGCGCCGCAAGTAAACCAAGTGCGTATAAGCTAGTTTGATCTTGAGGAGCTTGCTGCAATAAAGTTTTAAATTCTTTTTTTGCTTCTTCAACTCTGGATTGTTCTAATAATAAACGTGCATAAGCTAGTCGAATGTCACGTGACTTAGGATTTTTCTGTAAAAAATCTACGAGTACTTTGAGTGCTTCGTTTTTATCTTCCATAAGCTGAATTAAGCTCAAAACGGCTAATTCAGATTGGGGATTTTTTGATACGACCTCACGCGATTCTTTGACTGCGTCCGAGGCTTTGCCTGCATCTAAGGTAGATTTCGCAATCGCTAGTTGTGCTTCAACTGAGTTGCGATAAGGCTCTAATAATTCTTTCAACAAAGCAGCAGCACGTGCACGATCGGGTAAGCGAGATAAATGACGCTGTGTCTGTGCAATCATATTGCCAAGATTGGCAGCGGTACTGTTAGCAAGACGTTTTGCTAGAATTTTTTTCGCTTCTTCTGTTTGGTTGGTGATCAACAGCAAACTTAATAAAACTTGCGCGGCTTCTTCTGATGTGGGTTCAAGCTCCACCCAAAATTGCGTAGCCTTGACTGCTTCGACGGATAACTTACCATTCATAGCCATTTCCGCTGCGCGTCTAGCGACGCGAGGGTCGCGTGAACTGCGCGCAATCGACATCATGGTGGAATAAGCCGCGAAATTATTGCCACGTTGTTCAGCCAACTCGGCGGATAAGTATTTAAAAAGAATTTCTTCAGTCAGGTAGTGTGCAGGCAAGTTCTGCGTTTTTACACTAGAGTGTGGATTAGTGTGATCGCTCGTAGTCTGCGCATTGCTGACGCAATGCAGAGTGAGTGGCAGAGTTAAAATGGCTAAAAATTTTTTCAAGTGGCTGTCCTAAACGGAATCAATCCGAGAGGTGGTCTTAGACAAAGTAAGGAACACAGATTTTACGCTGAAAGTGCTAGCTAGCATGTTCTAAGGTTATGAATTCACAGTTGCGCCCCCACTATGCCAGAACTCCCCGAAGTAGAAGTCACCCGTCGCGGTATTGCTCCGCATCTCGAACAGCAACGCGTAACAGGCGTTGTCTTACGTAGAGAGGGGTTGCGGTGGCCGTTTCCTGCGCGTTTAGCGCAATTGCTAAAAAATAGAGTTGTGCAATCCACAGGGCGGCGCGGTAAGTATTTGCTGATTCATTTTGAACATGGCAGCTTGATTGTGCATCTCGGTATGTCAGGGCATTTGCGTATCTTGCCCGCCCATCATTTGCCTGAAAAGCATGATCACTTTGATCTTGAATTAGGTGATTCTGTGATGCGATTGACTGACCCTAGGCGATTTGGTGCGGTTTTGTGGCATGACAGTCAAGATGGCGCGGTGGAAAATCATCCTTTATTGCTGAGTTTGGGTGTAGAGCCTTTAATGACGACGCAGTTGGGTAAGCTCTTACATCAAGCAACACGCACACGCAGTGCCGCTATCAAACAAGTGTTATTGGCAGGCGATATTGTGGTTGGTGTGGGCAATATTTATGCATGCGAGAGTTTGTTTGAAGCAGGTATACATCCGAATACAGCGGCGCGACGTATCGCGTTAGCGCGTTATCAACGCTTGGCTGATGCAATTCAACGTATTTTGGCAAGAGCGATTGAAAAAGGCGGGAGTACCTTGCGCGACTTTATAGGTGCAGATGGTCAAGCAGGATATTTTCAACAAGAATATTTTGTTTATGATCGAGAAGGTGAGTCATGTCGTGTATGTGATGCCGTGATACGACGTATCACACAAGGTCAACGCTCTACTTTTTATTGTCCACACTGTCAGCGTTAATCATCATGCTTACTCCTCTGTTTATGTTTATTCCTTCTTTTTGCAGTAATGCTGATTCATGAAGCGCGTGATTCAATCAACAACCATCGCGGTTGATAAAACTTTTTCAGCTGAATTGATAGCGTGGCAAAAGCTATATGGTCGCCATCAACTACCCTGGCAAAACACGCGTGATCCTTATCGGATTTGGTTATCTGAAATTATGTTGCAACAAACGCAGGTCACTGCAGTAATTCCTTATTACTTACGCTTTCTGTCGCGCTTTGAAACAGTATCTGCGCTTGCACAAGCGCCAGTTGAAGACGTGATGGCACATTGGAGTGGGCTAGGTTATTACACACGTGCACGCAACTTACATCGCTGCGCACAACAAATCATGTCGCAACATGGCGGCGAGTTTCCCTCTGATCCAGAGCAATTAATGCAATTGCCTGGCATAGGCCGTTCAACTGCTGCAGCAATCGCAGCATTTGCGTTTGGCGCGCGCGCTGCCATCCTTGATGGCAATGTGAAGCGCGTGTTTTGTCGTGTGTTTGGGATTGAAGGTTATCCCGGTGAGAAGCGCATAGAAAACATGTTGTGGGAGCGAGCAGAATCTTTAATGCCAACGCGTAGTGTGGAAGCGTATACACAAGGTCTAATGGATTTAGGTGCGACAGTTTGTGTGCGCAGTCGACCCTTATGCCCACAATGCCCACTGCAACATCGTTGCGTTGCTTTAGCGACTGGTCGCACTGCTAGTTTGCCAACACGCAAACCTAAAAAAGCGATACCAGAAAAATCAACCGTGATGTTGGTCGCGCTACATAAGGGGCGTGTATTACTAGAACAGCGACCAGCACAAGGTATTTGGGGAGGATTATTGTCGCTACCTGAACTCTCACGTGTTGTTCCTCTGGGATCAGATGCTATTTCCCGTCGAACGATGCAACGTGCCTTACGTGATTTTGGTGAATTAGATGCGTGGGAGTTATTGCCTGCTTTTTCACATGGCTTTACGCATTACAAATTACACATACAACCGGTTTGTTTGTATTTAAAAAAACGCCATACGTTAGCAGCGCAAGCAGAATTTGTATGGCTAGGATTGCCGGATATTGCTAACGCTGCGTTGCCAGCACCGGTGAAAAAATTGTTACTTAACTTACCAGTGGTTTGAGTGGAGTTTAGTAGAGTTAGATAGAGATAAATCAGATTAACTTAGTTTTAGTAAGGAAAAAAATTTAAATCACTTTGTGTTCATGTAAAAAATCTTCTATGGTTTGCAAGCGCAGTGAGACATCTTGCATTTCTAGTAAACGCTGTTTTTCTACTAGCGGAATAGGTAATATTTCACACCAACGATTGGCGACCCATGCAGGATTGTTGAGTTCATAGGGTTCGGAGAAAGGCGCAATAAATTGTGGTTCTTGATCTTCGCGTGCGCGTCGTTCTATATCTTGTATCACCACATTCAATACTTCTGCACAAACTTTTAAATTGTCGCCACCCTCAACCACGGGTTCAATGGGAATGAAATCGATACGTGCTTCTAGTCGTTGACTAGGTAGTAAGCGTGTTTCAAGTATACGGAAACGATCACCACCTCGAGTTTGTATAAGTAATACACCGAGCTCAGGCATATCCCATTCTGTAATATGCGCAATGGTGCCCACAGAATGCGGTGTTGCTACTTCTCCGATTTCTGCGCCACTTTGTATCGCTACCACGCCAAATGGCGTGTTGGATTTCATGCAAGCGCGCACCATGTCGATGTAACGTGTTTCAAATACACGCAGCGGCAATACACCTTCAGGAAACAATACGGTATTGAGTGGGAAGAGCGCAATCCATTGTTCGCTAGCGTCTGCCATGTATGAATTAATCCAACTCGCGGTGTCGTATCAACACACCGGCTTTACTTTGAAAATGTGCGGCGAGTCGCTCCACCATAAATACTGAGCGATGTTGGCCGCCAGTGCAGCCTATAGCAACCGTGAGATAACTACGATTATCTGCTTTATAAGCAGGTAGCCATTTATCGATAAAAGCGCGAATATCTTCTTGTAGTGCGATTGCAGTGGGTTGTGATGATAAAAAATCTATCACTGGTTGATCGCGACCAGTGAGGGGACGCAATGCTTTGTCATAAAAAGGATTGGGTACGACACGGACATCAAACACCAGATCCGCATCTAGTGGAACACCATATTTAAATGCGAAAGATTCAAAGAGTAGAGTGAGAGGTACGCTTTCACTTTCGACTAATTCTTTAATCCAAGCACGTAACTGGTTAGCAGATAAGCCCGACGTATCAATCAGCTGACCTAATCCTTCTACTTCAGCCAACATATCACGCTCTTGTCGTATGCACTCAATCAGAGTAGGGCGATTACCTGGTTCAGCAGTGGAATCCAACCGATGTGAAAGTGGATGGCTACGTCGCGTTTCAGAAAAACGATTAATCAGTGATTCAGTTTTTGCAGTTAAAAATAAAACTTTAACTAAATGGCCTTGTTCTTTTAGCCAATTGATATCAGCAGGTAGTGAAGATAATGAGTTAGCACTACGCGCATCGACTGCAACAGCAAGATTTTTTGCGCCTTCACTAGCCCGTGTTTCAACCAGTGAGCGCAGTAATGAAGGCGGTAAATTATCGACGCAAAAATAACCGGCGTCCTCAAGTACGTTGAGGCCTACAGATTTGCCAGAGCCGGAAATGCCGGTAAGTAGAATAATGCGCATGAGATGGATAATAGCAGTGCTAGAAATTTCTGCTCAGACTGCTTATTCATTACCCATGGCTTGCTGTTGTCTTTCCATAAAATCTGCCAGCGTATCGATGCCGCGCATTTGTAATATGGTGTTGCGCACAGCTGCCTCTAGCAGAACGGCTAAATTGCGTCCTGCTTCAACAGGAATGATTACTTTGCGTACAGCTAATCCTAAAACATCTTGCGTTTGCTGATGCAAAGGCAGGCGTTCATAGTTTTCTTCTAGCGTTTTTCTGCGCACTAAATGCACAATTAATTTCAAACGCATTTTGCGTCGGACTGCTGTTTCACCAAAAATAGTCCGTATATCTAACAAACCTAGCCCGCGTACTTCGAGTAGATTTTGTAGCAAAGGAGGGCAACGTCCTTCAATCATGTGAGGTGCAATGCGTGCAAATTCGACAGCGTCATCTGCTACCAAACCATGATCACGCGAAATAAGTTCTAGACCGAGTTCACTCTTACCTAGACCAGATTCACCGGTAATCAAGACACCCACACCTAATACATCCATAAACACGCCATGCATGGTGATACGCAATGCGAGTTTTTTAGAGAGATAAACACGTAAATAATCGATCACTTGCGCAGCTGGCAGAGATGTAGAGAGCAAAGGAATATTATGCGCATTACAGACTTGAACCAAATAAGGATGAGGGTCCAGTGATTGTGCAATGATGAATGCGGGTGGGGTACCAGCGACCAGTTCTCGCGTTTGAGTTACACGACTATGTTCTGAAATACGATTGATGTAATCAATCTCTTGAGGTCCAAAGACTTGAATACGACCTGGATGAATGAGATTGAGATGGCCTACCTGATCCGCTGCAGAAGCGGCATCACCAAAAATT
>JAXISQ010000008.1:0-19741 GCA_034680505.1 Noviherbaspirillum sp. | reverse complement strand
TTTTGTTCTTTGCTGCGACGTAAGTCATGTAAGGCGATCGTGACTGTCACAACAGCATCGAGTATGCCTTCAGGAATTTCACGACCGTCTTCTAAAAGAATGGCTGGATTCGTCATCAAGTGACCAACATTACGTAAGAACAGTAATGAACGACCATGTAAAGTGACGACGCCATCTTTTGCACCTTGCGCACCGGCAGCAGCGGTGTATTGACGATCTGCGTTTAAAGTACGATCAAAACTTTTACCACCTTTGCTGACTTTCTCAACTAAGGTGCCTTTTAAAATACCTAACCAGTTTTTATAACCTACGACCTTGTCATCGGCATCAACTGCAGCTATAGAATCTTCTAAGTCTAAGATGGTCGATAAAGCGGATTCAATCACCAGATCAGCAATACCAGCTGCATCAGTTTTGCCGATCAAATGGTTGCGATCGATTTGAATATCAATGTGCAGACCATTATTAACCAACAATACAGAAGTTGGATGATCCGCTGATCCTTGATAGCCTACAAATTTTGTGGCGTCTGCTAATGTGGTGATGCTGCCATCTTTCAAAGTGACAGTAAGTTTGCCATCGTTGATTTGATAGCTAGTGGCATCGCTATGCGATCCTTTTGATAAAGCTGCTGCTTGATCTAACAATGCACGCGCATAAGCAATCACTTTAGCACCACGTACTGGATTGTAAGCACCGGCTCTGGTTGCGCCATCCGCTTCGGAGATTGCATCGGTGCCGTATAGCGCATCGTAGAGTGAGCCCCAACGTGCATTTGCTGCATTTAAAGCGTAACGCGCATTCAAAATAGGTACAACTAATTGTGGACCTGCTTGTAACGCTAATTCAGCATCTACATTAGTGGTGGTGGCAGCAACCTCTTTAGGTTGAGGAACTAGATAGCCTATGCTGGTTAAAAATGTTCGGTAAGCTGGGATATCAGTGACTGGGCCAGGATGTGCGCTATGCCATTTATCTAATTCTGTTTGAAGACGATCACGTTCAGCAAGTAAAGCTGCATTCTTGGGTGCGAGGTCATGCACAATCGCATCAAAGCCTTTCCAAAATGCCGAGCTATCTACACCTGTGCCTGGCAATACTTCTTGATCGATGAATTGTTGAAGAACAGATGCGACTTGTAGTCGGTTAACTTGGGTGCGTTGTGTCATACGGTAAACCTCAATAAGATGATGTGAAATGAAAAATTATTTACGTTTAAAACTAAAAATTATTAATGACTGCTTGAATGTGAATCAGCTAAAGATTTTTCTACATAGCTGAGTAAGTCTTTAAGTGTTTTTCCTTCGGCATCTGGTTTAACGCCTAATTCCTCAATCGGTGCTGCTGCACGATTCACCCAGAAAGTGGTGTAGCCAAACCATGTCGCTCCACAGACATCCCACGCATTACTCGAGACGAAGAGAATTTTTTTGGCAGGCAGGCTAAACATGTCTGGCCCTAGCTGATAAGCTTCAGGAGCAGTTTTATATTTTTTTACGCTATCGACAGATAACAAGTGATTGAAGATGCCTTGCATACCAGCTGCATTCACAGCAGATTCCAACATCTGTGGATTACCATTTGAAAGAATGGCAAGTTTTAAATCCATTTTTTGTAATTGCTTGAGTACGTCGAGATTTTCTGGGAAGGCTTGGAGTTTTGCGTACTGACCCATCAGTGCATTTTGTGAATCAAAATCTAGATGGAGGCCAAGCTTATTGCAGCTAAAAATAAGTGCATCTTGTGTCACTTCCCAAAATGGCTTGTACATAGAACACATGGTTCTTAAGCGTGTGTACTCAATTTGTTTATCACGCCATAGCGTTGCCAAAGCTTCGCCTTTGTTGGGGAAGAGTTTTTCTGCAAGCGCGCCTATGGAATACACATCGAAGAGTGTGCCGTATGCGTCGAATGCGATAGCCTGAAATGTCATGATGTTGGTTGTGAACGGAATAAACCGCATCCTTATGTTGAGTGTGGATGATAATAGAAGTTAAAGTGACTAAATCCCGCATTTTTGTGAATAGATCTGTGCGTTTTAGTAAAAGATGGGGTTGTTCTTCGTTATTTTTTACTAAATTACCTTTCAATAAGCAGAAAAAATTAAAAAAATGAAAACTATTTTGTTTTATGTTTTGTTTTCCGCAGCATCGCTCACCATGTCAGTGGCGTGGTCTGGTGAAGTTCACGTTCGTTGTAATGTTGAATATGGTGGGAAAACAGTGCATGTCGAAGTGCGTCCCACTGATGATGTCTATGCAATGACAACTACGGATGTCTTGTCACCATTTCGATTTTCAGCACAGTATTTGGCTGAGCGTGGCAAATTAAAAACTTATGTCTACCATGATGCTAAGAATCGATATGTATTGATCCATGCTGCTGAATACACACTCACCCAAGCACACTGTAGCCAGCATCAATCCGATTTTGGTTTGCATAAAGTTTATTCAGCACGTATGGAAAAAGAATTATTCATGCAATGCTTTGCACATTGTGATCAATAAATTTTTTAAGATATTTTTTAATCAGATCTTTATAGCGTTATGTTGAAAATATTCTTCTCGCTTTTACTTCTTTTGTTTAGCCATATCATTCATGCTGAAGAAACTGATATTACGATGTTATTTGTAGGCGATATCATGTTGGCTGAGCGTCCGGGACAACTGATTGCTCAGGGTAGAGATCCATTTTTTTATGTGCGATCAATTTTCCGTGCGGCTGATATACGCATAGGTAATCTTGAATGTACAGTGAGCCAAAAAGGAAAAGCTGAAGATAAGACTTATACATTTCGTGCGCATCCACGTGTGATTACAACACTAAAAAAATACTTTGATGCAGTATCGGTAGCGAATAATCATGCAGGAGATTTTGGGCCTGTCGCTTTTGAAGATATGCTGTATCAGTTAGAGAAAAAACAGCTCGCTTATTTTGGTGGTGGTCGCACATTACGTGCTGCACATGAACCTTATCTCACCACTGTCAAAGGAAAGAAAATTGCAGTCTTAGGTTATGACGGATTTTTCCCCAGAAGTTTTGAAGCCTTGGAAGATAGAGCAGGTGTGGCTTGGTTAGATACTGATTTTATTGTCGCTGATATAAAACGTGCGCGCGAAGTGCATCGCGCAGATTGGGTAATAGTAGTACCTCACTGGGGTTGGGAATATGAAAAAATCGCTTCATCTCAGCAGCAAACACTAGCGCATTTGATGATAGACAGCGGAGCAGATGCAGTAGTGGGCGGGCATCCTCATGTCACACAGAATATTGAAATCTATAAAAACAAACCTATTATCTATAGTTTAGGTAATTTCGTCTTTAATGGATTTCATGACAAAGAAACCACTACGGGTTGGATAGCATTGTTAACGTTGACTGCCAATGCGGAAGTAAAATGGAAAACAATCACAGTGCGTATAGATAAAAATGGTGTACCACATCCGATATCAGATTAAATTCCTATCTTGATGGGTGTGGTTTGAATAGCAAATGAGTACTTTGATTGACAAGACCGTCAGGGCAATTTATTTTGCTTTGTCTTATTTTTAAAATTTTATGGAGTAAATAACTTTGCCACAGTTTGCAGCGAATTTAAGTTTGATGTTTAACGAGCATGAATTTTTGCAGCGTTTTTCTGCTGCAGCGGATGCTGGTTTTAAAGCGGTTGAGTTTTTATTCCCGTATGAATATTCAGAGCAAAAATTATCTAGTTTGCTTATGCGCTATCAGTTAGAAAATATTTTATTTAATTTTCCTGCTGGTGATTGGGCCGCAGGTGAGCGAGGATTGGCAGCGCTGCCTGGAAGAGAGGAAGATTTTAAACAAAGCATCGCATTAGGTTTGAAATATGCCTTTGCTTTAGGAACGCGACGCTTACACATGATGGCGGGTGTAATACCTAAAGACGCAGATATAAAACAATGCGAAGAAGTGTATCTATCTAATTTACAGTATGCAGCTAAGCAGCTTGCTAGCTATGGCATTACCTTACTGATAGAGCCAATAAATCAGCGCGACATGCCAGGCTATTTTTTAACTACGCAAGAGCAGGCGCATGATTTGCGTAAAAAATCTGGTGAGCCGAATGTGAAAGTGCAAATGGATTTTTATCATGCGCAAATTACAGAGGGTGACATCGTGACGACTCTACGTCAGCATATGAATGAAATAGGTCATATACAAATTGCCGGTGTGCCGGATAGACATGAACCTATAGATTGTGAGCTGAACTATTCTTATCTATTTAAATTATTGGATGAATTAGGCTACGGTGGATGGATAGGTTGTGAATATCGTCCCCGGGCTGGAACCACAGAAGGTTTAGGTTGGTTATTTGGTAAGCAATCTATAGTTTAAGCAGAATAAAGAATTCTTTGTGTGAGTCGAAATTATTAAATTAGCAATAAAAAATTGATCTAGCTTTCCTTAGAATGCGAATTATCTAGTAAATTTTGGCAGTTAAAAGTCGATACACTATTGAATAGTGCAATTGAATCACTATTAAATATCAATAAGCTATCAATGCAGCCCAAGCATGCGTCATAATTCAATTTAATTGTCATCACTACAGTAGCGAAGCATCCTATGGCAGAAGAAGAAAAAAAAGACGAACAGGCAGAGGCGCCCGCCGAAGGGGAAGCTGCGGCCGCGCCACCGGCCGACCCTGCTGCTCCGGAAGACACTCGCGTAGCACCTAAGATTTATAAAAAAGTTTTAGAAGATGGACATGCAGGCGCACACGGTGGTGCTTGGAAAATTGCGTTGGCCGACATGATGACGGCGATGATGGCGTTCTTTTTGCTCATGTGGCTATTGGGGGCGACACCTGAAGAACAGCGTGCTGGTATTGCGGAATATTTTCAGCCTACGACACAAAAAGAATCAGCGGGAGGACAGCTTGCTGGTTCCAACGGTATGTTTGGTGGTCGTTCCATTATTGATCCTGAGTCTATTCCGGCAGACCCTGAGCAAAGTTCAATGATGGAGCGTGTTACCCCACGTTCTGAGGCCGGTCCTGATGAGAACCAAGGTTCTTCACCTAACGATAAAACACAGGAAAGCAAGAATCAAAAAAATCTCACGGAAGAACAAAAGCGTGAGATAGCTGCACAAGCAGAAAAAGAAAAAGTCGATATGTTAGAAAAAGAAGTGCAAGACCGCATGACGCAAAATGCACAATTGAGCGAACTAAAAAGTCAGGTTAATTTCATACGTCAAAAAGATGGCCTACGCATAGAAATTATCGATAAAGCGAATTTTTCTATGTTTGGTAGTGGCGGCGCTGGCATGAATGCTAAGGCCCAAGCGCTGATTCGTGAAATTGGTAAAAGCGTTGCGACCATGCCAAATAAATTATCTGTCAAAGGACATACAGACAGTATTCCATTTACTGATGGTAGTAATCGCAGTAATTGGTCACTTTCTCTAGAACGTGCTGAAGCAACAAGAAAAATTTTAGAACAAAGCGGTATACCTGCATCGCGTTTTGCACGTATTGAAGGTTTGGCTGATAAAGTGCCCTTCAATTCTGGCGATCCCTTGGATCCACGCAATCGACGTATGAGTATTACGGTGTTGTATAACGATCCGCCGCCTGCATCTCCTGCTGCTTCATCAACGCCGTAGTTGATCGTTTTATATTCTACAAATTTTTTATGGGCGATGAGGATGATTTTTAATCATTGCCACATAAATCACTGCGCCTGCAAGTAAGCTGATCGCAGCTAAATCTAGTGCCCAACTAAATCCCTCTTGATGATTGACAGCTTTACTTAATAGATAGGCAGCTACAGGAGGGCCTGCAATCTGACAGGCACCAAAAGAAGCAGTTAATAAACCTATCATGCTTGCTGCTGATTGCGGATGCAAATTTCTACCTAGCTGCATCACAAAAAAAGTTATCGCAGTAAAGGGAAGTCCAACTAAGATACTGCCGATTGCAAAACCAAACAATGTAGGCAGCCAATTACTTAACACCACACCCAGCGCTTGCATCACATAACAGACGATTAACAATTGACGTTGATCGATGCGAGATGGAATGCGACTCGATAAAATTGCACCAGTAGCGACTCCCACGCCCAGTATGGGCCAAAATAAATCAGGCCAGATAGAACCAGGTAGTGCAGCACGCGCTATCACAGGTAAGAAGGTCGCTGTGATGATGTAACCAAATCCAGCTAATCCATAAGCAGCAGTTAAAGCTATTTTTTCACCGTTAGTGCCGCCAGTAAGAATAATGTTTGCTTGTTGATGGATGACTTCAGGGCTGTTACCTTCATCTTGAAAAACGCGCCATACAATCGCTGTTACGATCGCAGCTAATAAACCAAATGCACACCAACCTTGGGCTGCGTGATAATCATAGGCCACCATCACACTAGCAAATAATCCACTCAATGCGATACCTACTCCAGGTCCTGCATAAATAATGCCACCCGTAGTCGAAGCATTGCGCTGTGCAAGGTGAGCTAGACACCAACTCGAGGTGTAAACAAAGCCAATTGCAGTCATGCTACCTGTGATAAAACGCAGATAAGTCCAACTTGATGGTGCATCTAAAGCCATCAATGCAGTCAGTGCTGCAATCGTAATCAGTGCAGTTCTCACTAACCGTGCGCTGGAGAGTGCAGGTAAATGATAGCGTTTCCATATATGCGGTTGTAGCATGCATAGAATCGCACCCAATAAATAACCAAAATAATTGGCACTTGCTAACCAGCTCGCTTCTTGTAAATTAAGACGCGACTCATGCAACATCATGGGCATTAAAGGAGTAAATGCAAATCGTCCCAACCCCATGACGACAGCAAGCGATAGCATGCCTGCACATGCTATGCGTAGTGCACTTATCTGGTTGGGCGAGGAAGAGGCAGGTATTTCAGACATAGCAGGCATGGAATATTGAAGTCGCTAAGCAATCGATAAAAACCAAGCTACCTATCTTGTAATGCGTGTAGTAAGTATGTAGCCATGTTTGTGATGATGAACAACACGGCTACAGCGCTAGTTGTATAACTAGCGCGATCATTCATTTATTTAATTGGGTGACTTAGAACTCTTTTTACACTTGCCGCTAATGATATAAAGTTTTTTGTCACCTTCTATGGCGAGCCATTGTTTGAATTCACCGTTTTGCCTATCTATGGTGAAATATTCACCTTGTATGCTTGTGCCATAGCGCGAGAACATAGCAGGGCGACTGACGGTTAAGATTGCACCATCAACTTTTAGGCTGCCTTTTCTATTGGTTGAGATTGCATATTCACCGGTATACCAGCCTGTACCTTCTTCGAAATCTACACCAACAGGTAACATCACTCTTGTGATTTCAGGTGGCTGACCTAAACCATTCAGTGGGCGCGCGACTTCCGAATCACAAATCACTTCATACACACCCTTATTGCTATAAGTAACGTCTTTTGAGTTATTTAAATTTAAGTTAATTAACCCACTTAGCTGGGCTGCAAGAATGCTAAGCACAGCAATAATGATAAGAATGAAAAATATAAGTATTTTTTGCATGTTCGCTCTCCTAGTACCTCATTATAACTAGCGTTTCTTATTTTGCAGGTTTTGTTCTACATGCATGAGCAATCCTCGACTAGCATCTTCAACTAAATCGAGAACATGGTCAAAGCCGGCTGCGCCACCGTAATAGGGGTCGGGAATCACAGCAGCATCATGTTTAAGACAAAATTCTGTCAAGCGGCGTATTTTGCTAACTTGCTCAGGCGGACAGAGTTGCTCTGTTAAAGCGAGATTGTCCCAATCCATAACGAGTAATAAATCAAATTTTTCAAAGTCTTGATCATTGATCTGACGTGCGCGTAGATCAGAAAGATCATAACCGCGAAGGGCAGCATGTTGCTGACTTCTTTGGTCGGGTGGGCTACCCGGATGATAGTTATGCGTGCCAGCTGAATCGATAACGAGATGCTGTGCTAAGCCGGATTCTCTTGCCAATTGCCGGAACACGCCTTCTGCAGTTGGACTACGGCAGATATTGCCCATGCAGATAAAAAGTAAATGATAGTGAGTATGATCTTGAGATGTCATTGCTAAATCGGCATGCAGCTTATGATACTGCGCCGCTGTCATTATTCAGTTTATGATGTGGTGGATGACATCATACCGATCAATTTAGAAACATGTGGAGTAGTGTATGCAAGCCACTGAAACAATGAATGCAACTGAAAATTCAATTGATACGGTCAAGCGAGTGAAGGCCATCTTAATTGGATCAATAGGTAATCTCATAGAATGGTATGACGTCTATGCCTACTCAGCCTTTGCGCTTTATTTTGCGCCTTCATTTTTTCCTGCTGCTGACCCTGTTGCGCAACAACTCTCTGCTGCCATTGTTTTTGCTGCTGCATTTATAGTCAGGCCATTAGGCGGTATTTTATTTGGTTGGTGTGCAGATCGCTATGGTAGACGTAAATCACTGATGTTTTCTGTCATGTTGATGTGCTTTGGATCTTTACTAATCGCAGTCAGTCCAACATATCAGCAGATTGGTGTGGGTGCTACGCTGATTTTAATCATAGCGCGTTTATTACAAGGCTTGAGTCAGGGAGGAGAGTATGGCGCGAGCGCGACTTATTTAGCAGAGATGGCGCATCCTTCACGGCGAGGATTTTATTCTGGAGTGTGGTACACCACGCTGATTGGTGGCCAATTAGCAGCAGTATTGTTACTGCTCATTTTACAAAAAGTTTTTCTCTCAACCGAAGAGCTTAAAGAATGGGGTTGGCGTATTCCATTTGTGATTGGTGCTGTGTTGTCACTTTATGCTTTAGTTATGCGTAAAGATCTACATGAGACTGAGCACTATCAACAAGCTCGTAAAGAAAAACCTACTCAAAGTTTGTTGCAATCACTCATGCAACATCGTCGTGAATTATTTTTAGTAGTGGGTTTAACAATAGGTGGAACGAGTGCTTTTTATACCTACACTACCTATATGCAAAAATTTTTAAAACTCTCGGTTGGCTTAGATGAAGTCCAAGTCACAACGATAGTAGTGGGCTATTTAGTCTTGGCTTTAATTATGCAGCCATTGTATGGCGCGCTATCCGACAGGGTGGGACGTAAACCTTTGTTAATTTGGTTTGGTGTGATGGGAACAGTGTGTACCTATCCTTTGTTGACTGCTCTGTCACAAACTACTAATCCGTGGATGGCATTTGGTTTGATTTCAGCAGCTTGGTTAATCGTATCTGGCTATACATCGATCACAGGCATTATTAAAGCAGAATTATTTCCCACTTCCATACGAGCTCTAGGAGTAGGTGTGCCTTATGCACTGACTGTTTCAATTTTCGGTGGGACAGTTGATTCTGTAGCGCTAGGTTTTAAACAAGCAGGTCACGAGCAATGGTTTTATTGGTATGCCACTGCGTGTATATTTATTTCATTACTCGTTTATCTAGGCATGCGAGATACGCTGACTCAATCGCGTATGGAAAGTCATCATTAAGGTAAGTGAGTTACATGGTGCAAGTGCCATACAGTATTTCTGCTGCTAATAAGAAGAAGGGTTTTTTATCCCCTTTTTCTTGTAGCCTGACTTCTAAAAACTGAGTTTGTATACGACCATTCAGTTTGTTGGATAGAACTTTATAAGATTGCTGTGCTGAGCCTTGATCAATTACCGTGACTTTCCAACCTGCGTTACTCACAAATCTTCCTGCCATTAAGCCTTGATCGCGCTGAACAATAAACTGTGCACCAACTGCAGTTTCATAGTAATTTTTTTTGCCTGCTAAAGGCTCTAAATCACCGTTCGCAGTTAATTCTGCAACGCCCGTGATAGTGCAGGAGAGATCAGATGCAGCATGCGCAGGTGATATTAGAATTGTCAGTAAGAATAAAACATAGATGCAGAAATTTTTCATGGCTAGATTCTAATAAAATATAAAGATTAAGCGAGCGTACGTTGTAGCCAATTACCTATGTCATCGATTTCTTCTTCGCACACCGAATGCTGCATTAAATATTCATGCCATTCAATGTTGTAGCCTAGCTCTAGTAAAAAATCGCGTGATTTTTCTGCGCGATCTATGGTGACAACGCCATCACCTCTGCCATGTGCCATAAAAATAGGTGTGGCTTTATTTGCTGCATGATGTTCTGCAGATACAGAACCTTGTAGAGGTAAATAACCTGATAAACACATTAAGCCCGCTAGTTTGTGTGAGAAGCGCAATCCTGTTTGCAGTGTCATGGCACAGCCTTGCGAGAACCCAGCTAGGATAATTTTCTCTGCGCTGATACCTCTGTCGATTTCACGCTGTATCAAGGCTTCAATTTGTTGTTGTGATTTTCTCAATCCCGCTTCATCTTCTTTGCGGACAAAATCCATGCCTAAGATGTCATACCAAGCGGGCATCACATAGCCGCCATTAATGGTGACAGGTATGCTATCTGCGTTTGGAAAAATAAAGCGTATGCCAGGACAGCCAGTCAAATTCAATTCACGAACGATAGGTACAAAATCTGAGCCATCAGCGCCTAGGCCATGCATCCAGATGACGGCAGCAGTAGGATGTTCGTCGGTGGTAACTTCTATGCAATCGAGTAAGGAGTGGTCTGACATGAGGAATGGTAAGTGAAGTTAAATTTTTTTTATTTGGATTTTAGTTTTTAGCTCTGATAGCGGATTTAGGTCTAAAGACTTTGCATACAGATTCATGTGTTTCTATGTAAGGACCACCAATTAAATCTATGCAATAAGGAACAGCAGCGAAAATGCCTGAGACCAGTGATTTTCCTGATTCATCTTTTAGCCCTTCTAATGTTTCTTTAATTGATTTCGGCTGACCAGGTAAATTCATAATTAAAGCAGCGTGATCAGTTGTTTCGCGAATCACGGCAACTTGTCGTGAGAGGATGGCAGTAGGAACAAATTTCAAACTGATCTGACGCATTTGTTCGCCAAAGCCTGGCATTTCACGTGTGCCCACTGCTAGCGTTGCTTCTGGTGTGACATCTCGTCTTGCAGGGCCTGTGCCACCAGTAGTAAGTACTAGATCACAACCTAGTTCATCGACTAATTCAATGATGGTTTTTTCTATGATAGGTTTTTCATCAGGAATTAAACGTGTTTCCATTTGCCACGGAGTACTTAGGGCAGCAGTAAACCAGTCACGCAATGCAGGCACGCCCTGATCTTCATACACACCACTAGAGGCACGATCTGAGATTGATACTAAGCCTATGATTAATTCATCAGGATGGGTTCTCGTCTTCTTCATGATCTGCAGATTCTTCTAAACGTTGAGCTTTTGCTTCAGCCTGTAAGGATTTTAGTAATTGATAAATTTCACGATAGGCTTTAGGTGGTTTGTTTTCACTGACTTCCTTACGCGCATTACGTATTAGAGTGCGCAGATGTTGCACATCAACTTGAGGATGCCGTGAAAGTAATAAAGTGAGTGCTTCATCATCAGCCAAGAGTTTGTCACGTTGACGTTCTAGCGCATGTAAGGCAGCGGTTTCTGCTTTGGATGCACCTTTCCAGCTATCGATAGTGGCTTGAATGACAGCGACTTCTTCTTCATTTAGGCTACGCATTTTTTTGCCGACATATTGCAATTGTCTGCGCCTGCCTTCGTGATCTTTGATTTGCTGGCATTCTAGAATGGCATCTCGTACATCTTCAGGCATAGGAATGCGTTTGACGCGATCACGCGCTTCTTCCACTAACTCAGCGCCTAGTTTTTGTAACGCGGTCATTTCGCGCTTGAGTTGTGATTTTGAGGGGCGATCGTATTGTTGCTCGAATTCGCTGGATTGGAACCCGACAGCGCCTCGATTTGGGTTAGGCATATTCCGTTGATCTCTCTGATTTTTCAAACGCCTGTATGATAACTCTTTTGACTCAACTAACCAGAAACGTCCCTATGAAACAAGCGATATTTACCCATACTCAGGATCAGCTAAAAGAGATTGCCCGTGATGTCTTGCGTTTTGCGCAAGAAAAAGGGGCAAGTGATGCCGTTGTCGAAATTAGCGAAGGGGAGGGATTGTCGGTCACAGTGCGTAAAGCGCAGGTGGAGACGATAGAACAAAATAAGGATAAAGGAATAGGTGTCACAGTCTATCTAGGACAAGGCAAAGCAATCCGAAGAGGAAATGCAAGTACCTCAGATTTTTCTACACAATCATTGCGAGATACAGTTGATGCGGCTTACAACATTGCACGTTTTACTGCAGAAGATGATTGCGCAGGTTTACCTGAGGAAGAATTCTTAGAACGACATCCCCAAGATTTACAACTTTGTTATCCCTGGTCAGTGACTGCTGAAAAAGCGGTAGAAATTGCAAAAAAAATTGAAGCTGCTGCGTTTGCGGTGGATAAGCGCATCACGAATAGTGAAGGTGCCAATGTTCATACGCAGCAATCACATTTCGTATTGGCTAATTCACGTGGCTTTATAGGTGGTTATCCTTATTCTCGGCATTCTTTATCTGTTTCGCCAATTGCAGGTAAGGGTAGCAATATGCAACGCGATGATTGGTATTCTTCTGAACGTAATTCTCAACATTTAGCCAAACCAGAAGCTATCGGTCGTTATGCTGCAGAGCGCGCTTTGTCGCGCTTACATGCACGCAAACTCGATACACGTAAATGCCCGGTTTTATTTGAAGCACCGATAGCAGCAGGTTTATTGGGTGCGTTTGTACAAGCGGTCTCTGGTGGTGCTTTATATAGAAAATCGACTTTCTTACTTGATTCCTTGGGTACTTCGGTATTTGGATCCGATATACAAATAGTAGAAGATCCACATTTGTTAGGAGCAGTCGGTTCAGCACCCTTTGATGAAGAAGGTGTGAAAACATATCGTAGAGATGTCGTCAAAGATGGTGTGGTGCAAGGCTATTTCTTATCAACTTACTCTGCACGTAAACTAGGGATGCAAACAACTGGCAATGCAGGTGGTTCACATAACTTGCAGATCTTATCTGTGAATACTAAGCCTAGTGATAATTTCAAAGCCATGCTAAAGAAATTAGATACAGGTTTACTCGTTACAGAATTGATGGGGCAAGGGGTGAATTATGTGACAGGTGATTATTCGCGTGGTGCTTCAGGTTATTGGGTGGAGCGTGGCGTTATTCAATATCCCGTAGAAGAAATCACGATTGCAGGCAACATGAAAGATATGTTGAAAGATATCGTAGCGATTGGTTCGGATACGTTAATACGTGGCACTAAGAAAACTGGTTCTATTTTGATAGGGAATATGACTATCGCTGGATCTTAATGACTACTTAGTTGCGTTTTAAATTAAATTAATTTCAATACATAGCGTTGGGCTCCACAAGTCATTTGTGGAGCCCAATTTTTTTATGCTTGATTGTTAAAACTCAATTGAGATATCACAAATAAAGCGTTTGTAAATACTCGAATTTCTCTTTGAATTTTGGTGCGCTATGTCTAGATTACTAGGCGAAGTTCAGAATTAGCTATCAAGACGATGTGCTTCTACTACATTCATTTTTTCTTGTTAAGAAACTCGATAAATAAAAGAAATTTTACTTTCATACACAGTAATCTTTTCCATACTGCACATAAACAACAAAGTACTTTAGCCTATCAATTTGGTATTGCTGTGAAATGAATACCACTCCTAGAATTGCAATTGTTTTAATAATATAAATTTTGATGCGTTGTGATCACCATGCCGTGTCAATCACATTGTTAAAACATTTCGCTTATAGGAGACAACTCAATGGAACGTCGTTCGTTTATTAAAAAAGCTGCTGCTGGTGTCGCAGTTAGTGCGCTCGCAGCTCCCGCAATTGCGCAAGGTAATCCAACCATACACTGGAGGCTTGCTTCTAGTTTTCCTAAATCACTCGATACGATTTTTGGAGTGACTGAAATCTTTTCTAAACGCGTTGCACAACTCACAGATGGGAAATTCCAAATTCGCTGCTTTCCAGGCGGGGAGATCGTACCTGCATTGCAAGTCATGGATGCAGTACAAGCTGGAACAGTAGAAATGGGTCACAGCGCTTCTTACTATTATTTTGGTAAAGATCCTACCTTCGCATTTGATTGTGCTGTGCCATTTGGTTTAACAGCGCGTCAACAAACAGCGTGGTTTGATCAAGGTGGTGGTAGAGAGTTATTGCGAGATTTTTTTCAGGAATATGGCATTCTTAATTTTTTAGGTGGTAATACGGGTTCACAAATGGGCGGTTGGTTCCGTAAAGAAGTGCATACACCGGATGATTTGTCGGGTTTGAAAATGCGTGTAGGTGGTTTTGCGGGGCGTGTGATGCAGCGTTTAGGTGTCGTGCCTCAGCAAATTGCAGGAGGAGATATTTATCCTGCGCTAGAAAAAGGAACAATCGATGCAGCAGAGTGGAAAGGACCTTATGATGATGAAAAATTAGGTTTTAATAAAGTCGCACCATACTATTACACACCGGGTTGGTGGGAAGCAGGTGCCCAACTTTCATTCTACGTAGGCATTAAAGAATGGGAAAAATTACCTAAGCTTTATCAACATGCCTTAGAAGTCGCAACCTATGAAGCACACATCACTATGCAGGCGATGTATGACGCACGTAATCCGCAAGCATTAGCACGTTTACTTAAGAACGGTGCGAAGATGCGTAGTTACTCTAAATCTATTATGGATGCATGTCATAAATCTGCAATTGAAGTGATGAATGAAGAGGCAAGTAAAAATGCAAAATTTAAAAAAATCATGGAGCCATGGAAACGCTTCCGTCAAGATCAAAATCAATGGTACTCAGTAGCAGAGGCACCAATACAAAATTATTTGATCAGTCGTAAATAAACAGTAGATAATTTTATTCAATTTAGCTAACGCTAGCTGATAATCAATGAAGCAGGAGGACATTGTTCTCCTGCTTTTTTATTTTCTAGTGATTAATATGAATAAATTATGTGAGGGTATATGGATAGATTCACTCAGTCATGGTTGGCGCGTACTGCGTATTGGTTAGTCCCTCAAGAATATGAAACTACAATAAAGGAAAATAGTCAGCAGCACATACAAGAAACGCTACAGCATTATGAATATTCAAAATTATTAGAATTCTTGGAAAATCAAATAGCAAAAAATACGGATGGTATTGCGAATATTTCAATTGCGGCAGGTCCTTTTTGCCATGATTTAACCGCCGAACAAAAAACCATCTGGTCGCAAATTACCCAAACAATTAATCAACAGTTTAAAGATTCAGGTATCGCGATACGATTTGATTTGCAGACTGATCAAGCGAATGACGCCGACATAAAGAAAAATGCATCCAATTATCCACCTCACTCTATCTTGCTAGAGCATTGTAATAATAGTCAGCCTATGCAACATCGTGATGCAAGTAGTCATCATATTTTTAATATGCCTACGCATCTTAGTAATGAAGAAGGCTCACGCGAACTAGCTTTATATTTAAGAACTTATTTACATATCTCTCGTAATGATACTGCGGTGCTAGAGCAACTACGCGATCCTCTGCATACCTATGCAAATTTACATCCCGATGTGCGTGAATCCATGTGTAATCCTATTGCCCATGATTTTGATACCACCTCAATTTTGTCAACAAAACAGCAATGTATCGATCATGGATATATAGAGCGTGCTTTTATTTTTGGCGAACGTTCTGAGAAGTTGGGCTACTTTGATGAAGGTGCAATTAAATGTATTTTTCCAGATTCTATTGAAGGCTATGAGTTGTGTGTGAATCAAACTACTGAGGCGGTATATCAGTGGATAGAAAATAATTACAGTGCGAAAGTAGCGAGTAGTTTTAGTGCTGCATTTATTAAAGAAATTACGCAACAAGTGCTGATGAATGGAGTGGCAAGATTAGATTTATCGACTGAACAACGTGATATTGCACTCGCTTCTGTAAAAATAATTTCTTCATTATTGCAATGTTCAGTCTTGGTTGGAGGAGGATTGCCTTTAGTGGCAACAGCCACGATGATGACCGCTGCTGAATTATCCGGAAGTAAAACACTACAATCAATGACAAATTTATTAGGCGAAGCAAACTTATTGCAGCTGATGTTGCAACTCATGCGGGGAAATAGTTTTGCCCTGATTGCGATTGGAACGGCTTTTGCGGGTAAGTATGCTGGCATCGCAGTTGGTGAGGGATTGAATCAAATATTTGATTGCTTTGTCGCGATGACTAAACAGCAGCGTAAGCATCATCTAGAAGCGCTCAACCAGCTACCTGGCTTCATCAATCACAGTCCCTTATCGTATGCCGCGCAATATGTGGCGAAACAGACACCAGAGAGCGTTTATACATTTTTAAAAACTGCAGCTTCAACGCTGACTACTTGGGATAAGACACTAGCAATGGGAGTTGAGCGCTATGTCAATTTGCGTTGTCTAACTAGTTATTTATGGCGCGTTGAAGAGGAGAGCTCAGCAGAACATGAGATTATGAAAAAAATGGACACGGTGATGTCTTTGAATAATTTAATAGTTGGCGATTCATCTGATTCTTTGGTGGAGTCAACAGAGCTAAGCAGTAATTATGGTACTGGATTCAATTCTCATCAAACAGAAGATGTAATGTAGTTTAAAAAATAGTAGCTGCTTGCCAAAAAAAAGAGGGAAGCTTAGCTTCCCTCTTTTTTACTAATTAAAGATAAGTAGGTTTTTATATGACGCGCATATAAAGAATTATTGGCTCTCTTTTTTGATGGGCTCTGGATCAACTTCTATAGAAAAATCAGTTACAGTTTTTTCCGTTTCAAAATCACCGCTACTAGGAATATCGATCTTGAGTTCAATTTGTTCTTTCATATCGGTCTTTTTATCGACAGAAACCAGATTAGGAAAGAAGATAATTAGGGCGACCATAACAACCTGTATGGCGACAAAAGGCACTGCCCCCCAATAGATATCGCTAGTCTTAATTTCCTTAGGTGCGACAGAGCGTAAATAAAATAAAGCAAATCCAAATGGCGGATGCATGAATGAAGTTTGCATATTCACTGAGAGCAGTACGCCAAACCAAATTAAATCTATGCCCATTTTGTCAGCCACCGGACCTACAAGTGGTACGAGAATAAACGCTAGTTCAAAAAAATCTAAGAAAAATGCGAGGGCAAAAAAGAGAATATTCACAACAATGAGAAATCCTGCATTGCCACCTGGTAGAGAAGTGAGCAGGTGTTCAACCCAAAGATCACCATTCACGCCTCTAAAAACGAGAGAGAAGACACTAGATCCAATTAAAATAAATAAAACAAAGCATGATAAGCGTGTGGTTGAATTCATTGCTTGTTTGAGTAGATCCCAATTTAATCTACGGTTTAATACCGCTAAAATTAATGCGCCTAGTGCACCCATACCGCCACCTTCAGTGGGTGTGGCAATGCCGACAAAGATAGTGCCTAGTACTAAAAAAATCAGAGCGAGTGGTGGTACAAGTGCTAACACTACTTTTTCAGCCATGCGAGATAAAAGACCAAGCTGAAATTGTCGATTAAAGATGGCGGTGCTGAGTGCAAATGCCACACCAACTACACAGCTATAAATAACAGCTTCATCACTAGCAAGTTTTGTGTTTGATGCTAAAACAAATTTTGCGAATATCCAGCTAACGGCAATGGTTGCTGCTATCAGTGCGAACAAAGATACTGCACCACTATTCCCATTTTCTTCACGCAAGTTGCGCGCCTCAGGTGGTAAAGCGGGTAGAGATTGTGGTTTAAAAATTGACATGCCAAAAATATAGAGGGCATACATGGCAGTGAGACATAGCCCAGGTAGGAATGCAGCTTGATACATATCGCCGACTGAACGTCCTAATTGATCCGCCATCACAATTAATACTATCGAGGGTGGAATTATTTGTGCCAATGTCCCAGAAGCAGCGATGACACCTGAAGCGATTTTCTTATCGTAGCCATAGCGCAGCATGACGGGTAAGGAGATCAAACCCATAGAGATGACAGAAGCGGCAACCACACCAGTTGTTGCAGCAAGTAGGGCGCCAACAAAGATCACGGCATAGGCAACTCCACCTCGTAGAGGTCCGAATAATTGGCCAATGGTGTCAAGTAAATCCTCGGCCATACCAGAACGTTCAAGTATTAATCCCATCAAGGTAAAAAATGGAATCGCTAGCAAGGTGTCATTCGACATAATGCCGAAAAGTCGATTGGGTAAGGCTTGTAATAGTTCAGGTTTGAGTAATCCGACTTGTATACCTATCAAGCCAAAAAATAAACCATTGGCTGCAAGTGAAAATGCTACAGGAAAGCCGGATAGTAAAAAAACTACGAGGGTAAAAAACATGACAGGTGCCATGTTCGAAATCAGAAATTCCGTCATGATGTCCTCTCAATTCATGGAAGTTTGTTAGCTGCTTTAATCGCTTGAATTTCATCTTCAGGCGTGACGGTTTCTTTTTCAAAAGCACTGAGTTCAACTTTACCCATCAGATAAGCAATACGTTTAATTAACTCTGAGATACCTTGCAGTGTGAGGAGTAAAAATCCTAAAGGGATAAGTAACTTTGCCGGCCACACAATCAGACCGCCAGCGTTACTCGATACTTCTTGATTACGTATAGATTCAAAGGCAAATGGTGTAGCAAAATATAAAATTAGCAACGTAGCAGGGAGTAGAAAGAATGTAAATCCAAATACATCTATCCATACTTGTGTACGTTTGGAAAATTTACCTACGATGACATCAATACGTACATGTTCATTACGGCGCAAAGTGTAAGAGGAGGCGAGTAAAAAAATAGCGCTGAATAAATACCATTGAATTTCTAACCAAGCATTAGAGCTAGTATTGAAGGTATAACGTATGAGCGCATTGCCACTACAAATAAAGACAGCAGCTAGCAAAGCCCAACTTATCGTTAATCCTATTTTTTCATTGAGCGCATCGATATATTTTGAGATTAAAAGAAGGGAGGACATGTTTTTCTTTCATTTTTGATTTAATGCAGGTTGTTTGATTTTTTGTTTTATAGTTGTAGATCACCATTGTTGCTTTCTACTGAATTTAGGAGGGAGAAGAGGCGATGACAAAGGCTAGAGCGAATTTAGCTTGTCTATTGATGGATGCTCTATATTGTTTTGTGATACAGCCGTACTTGATTTATCGATTATTGAAATAAATTTATACACTGATGTTTTATCGCAACGAGAACCATAAATAAAAAAAGCATCCGGATCATGTGATCGAGATGCTTTTATAGGATGACGTTACAGTTTTAAAACATAATATATTTACATATTAATTATTTTTAATTGTTAAGCCAGAATTTTTCGTAAACGTTGAATCGCAGCTTTTACCTGAAGAGGAGCAGCGCCTCCTACATGATTTCTCGCAGCGACAGAACCTTCAAGTGTTAAAACAGCATGAATATCATCTGCAATTAATGGAGAGAAGGCTAGTAGTTCTTTGGTAGTGAGATCGGCAAGATCGCAGCCACGTTCTACGCAATGGCGCACGGCCATAGCAACCGCTTCATGCGCATCGCGGAATGGCAGACCTTTCTTGACTAAGTAGTCAGCAAGATCAGTAGCAGTGGCATACCCTTGCAAAGCTGCTGCACGCATAGCATCTGCTTTAACGTGTATGCCAGTTGCCATATCAGCAAAGATACGCAGGGTATCTATCAGGGTATCGACAGTATCAAATAAAGGTTCTTTATCTTCTTGATTATCTTTGTTATAAGCGAGCGGTTGTCCCTTCATTAAAGTTAA
>JAXISQ010000007.1:0-20265 GCA_034680505.1 Noviherbaspirillum sp. | reverse complement strand
CGCGATGCAGGATTGACGATGGACTCTATGCGTATTTTCCATTCAGCGCGGCCAAGTTTGCCTGAGAGTTGGTCTGCACCTTCAGGTGCGATGTTGGATATTTCAGTATGAAGCGCCGTCTGGATGCCGTTGCGCTTGCTTATGGCCAGTCAGAAGCACCAGTGGTCACGGCTAAGGGTTCGGATGAGCTAGCTCTAGCGATTATTGCTGAGGCCAAGAAGCAGGGCGTCTACATCGCTCAGGATCCACAACTCGTCGCCGCTTTATCGCGACTCGACTTGCAACAAGAAATCCCACGTGAGTTGTATACGGCGGTTGCAGTTGTACTGTCTTGGGCTTATTGGCTCAAGGGCATGAAACCAGGGGATGAAAAGAAATAGAAAGAGAAATAAGCTGAGCGGTGAATCTAGAACTAAAGCGAAGCAAGCGAGCTTGCAGTGTGAGGCAGGGGAGCGTTTAGGCTATTTCTACACCACGACCACCGCGACCACGCGCCATGCGTCCTAAGCGGTCATACACTTCAACCGAAGCAGTCGAATCAGTGCCGTTTAAGGTTTGTAAGGTGCCGCGTATAGCGTCGAGTTTACGGATTATGAGTATTTCATTGCGGCGATGCATATCGCGGCATTCCGTCATGAGATCTTTGAAACAATTCCACTCAAGGTCGTCTAGATGACTGTGTTCAGTATCTACACCTGTCAGAGCGGTAAGGTTTTTAAAGATGTCTAGTTTAGTAGGTTGCAAGGCATCGAAAGCATTCAAATCTTGCACACGTAATGCTTCGAATTCTTCCTCTAATAGTTGCTGCAAGCTGAGTCCTTGCTCCATCGCCGCTAACAGTTCTGGACTGGCATCGGCTGGAGGAGCAAAGCTTGTAGCAAAACCTAATTCAGAAGAAGTGGGCATGTTGAAGGATTACTCGCCTATCATTTTTTCGATCGCAACGAAACTCTCTGCAATTCTGCGCGAATTGATTGGGTAGTTACCATCTTGAATTGCTTGCTTAATTGCGTCCACTTTGGAGCGGTCAAATGCAGGTTCTGCCATAGCTTTTTGAGTAATGTTAGACAGTACAACCTCATCTTTAGAAGAAGAGGGCGCTTTTACGTTGGTTGGTAGACTTTGCGCTCCTGTGTCTACGGCTTTGCGCTTGGTTTTATCCAAGGTCGCCTTATCCAAAGAGGGGCTACCGTACAGCTTAGAAATTGAATCAGTCATGATTTCACTCGCTTTGAACTCTTATTAAAGTCCTGTATTTTTCAAAAAAATTGCCCAGATGATGCTAGTAAGCGCCAGATTAAACTTATTTCCTGCAGCTTTAATCACATTATTTGCTGATATTACGCCATTTTAAGCTTCTGTCTCTACCATTTACACCAGTTAGAGTGTAAATCGACCCGACTTGAGAAATCTTTAACATATGAAACAAAGTTTTCCCGTTCAAAAGCATTAAAAAAGCGTTATTTTTCTCAACTTCCGCGTAATTGACCTGGGCCAGTTACGATGCCATTTAATATTCTGCCTGTTTCCGCATTTTTCAGCTTAACTTGCTCTCCCATGCGGCCATCTTGCATGGCTTCGAGTTTAATCGTTATTTCAAACTCAGAAGGCCGTCCTATGCTCAACACCACCATTTCCCCACGTTTCACTAAGACTGCAGGGCGAAGATCCGTCGTTCTTAATGCCTCACCTGCTCGTATGGTTCTAGTGACTTCAAATCCGTCCAGACCGCTCAGCTCAAACAAGTGCGTGCGGCTGATTTTTTCTTGTTCTAATCGCTCTAATCTTAGCGATCCAGCTTTTAAAACTTGTCCTGCCAACATATTGGTATTGGCTATCACCACTTGACGGCTTTCCGCCAAATCAGTGCTGAGCAAAATTTGTCCCGCTGGCATGTCGCGTGTCAACCGCGCCCCAGGTGGTAATTCGCTACCTAGCCAAACACCAGTAGGTACAGCTTCTTTTCCAACTGAAACGCGTTCTAGCGCTGCAGTTGTAATTAATTCATTGGCACGCAAGTTTTGCTTAAGTTTCAAAACTTGCACGTTATCTTCTAAATCTTGCGCAAGAAGTAATTGGCCCTTAGCCAAATTACGCTTAAGCATACGACCTACAAGCGCATCTTTTTCTACAAAAGAACCCGCAGTAGAGGCTGTTTCTGTTCCAGCTTCCACATCATTCGCCGTCAAAATCTGACCAGCTACTAAAGCATGCTTGGCCACCATGACTTGCTTGCTTGGTGCTGCTTGCTTAACTTCCACACTATTAATCGGCTGCGAGTTGGATACCTTGATAAATAATTGCCAGTTAGGTTGATTACATTTCGCTCTGACAGTAGAGGTATTAGCAAAAGGAAAATCAAATTCAATTTTGCTAAGACAATCTTGCACTTTTACACGTGGATCTAGCGGTGCAAACTTGATTAAATCAGCGCCAGTACTCGTTTTTGCAGCTACCCAGGATTTTGCGGACGCAAATAAATCCTCTTGCTGATTGGTAGTGCCAGCCAAGCTCAACCCCATACACAAAATTCCCAGCATAGCGGCGACCCAAGCTTGCGCTTGTATCGATCTGCTACGCCAAATTTTGCTCAAAAATATTTTCAATTTATTCACTTTTTTCCGGTGGTACAGGCTTTGCTAATCCTTACAGGAGCCTGTTGGAGTTCCGACAGGCCAGCTACAACAAGCAAAAATAGAGCCACCCCGAGGATTATGGGTTAGGAAAGAAAAAAATGATTATTAATCAATCGCTTACGGATCAAACACAAGCTCCCAGTCGGCCAGCAGCGGCGCGTGGTCGGCCTGAGTCTGGGGCGACGGAAAGTGGAGCTGCATTTAAGAGTGCCTGGAATGAGGCGACGAATAGTCGTCAGTCTGAGGCTGTGGTGAACGTAAAGCGTGGCGACACGCTAATTGGACTCACCAAACAATTTTTAGGTGCAGACGTAAATAAGTTTAGCGCCAGCGAAATTCATGCAATGGCAATTGATATTGCGAAAAGTAATGGCATTTCCAATCCCAACAAAATTTTCTCCGGTCAGCAATTGAATCTGGCCACGCTTGCTCAAGCCAACACCTTAAATATGCTTAAGACCCGCCAGCCAGTGGTGGAGAACGTACAAATTAATCCTGTTTTAAAAAATACCAACTCACATTTATTAGAGCAAACCTTATCGCGAGCCGTCTCTAAAGGCTATGTCGATCCGAGTGAATTGAGTCAAATTAGACAAAAGATTTTGACTTTGGCCGAGAAACATCAATTCGTTCCCGATGATTTCGCGACCATGAGCCTAATGGAGTCCGATGGCTTAAATCCAAGAGCAACGAACGGAAGCTGCCACGGGATTATTCAATTTTGTGATGGCACCAATCGTGGTGCTGCGAGTGTGGGCTTCAAAGGGAATGCAAAAGATATTTTGCAGTTATCTGTATCCGAGCAGTTAGATCTGGTGAATAACTACTTTGATAAAACAAAACTCAAGGACCAAAGAAAGGGTCCTGCTTCACTCGATGATTTATATCTGACTATTTTGTCTCCTGCAGTGCGAGGAGAGAAGAGAGCGCATGCGCCTCTTCCTATCGCAGGTCGCCAAGCCAATGTTTTATATGAGGGACGTGATCCAAACAATGCGATTACGCGTCATTCCATACTCAATGGGCTCAGACAAAACGCACGACAGAGGCTAAGTACGACCGTCTCTGCGTTAACCACAGGATCGGAATAAAGAACTTGAAAGTGCTTAAACATCAAGGTGTTGAATTAGCCGGCGGCGAAGAATTGCCACCGTCATGAATACGCTTTTCGGCAATAAATTGCCACCGGAGGCGAAATTAAACCGGCATCACTTGCTATCACGGTTGACGGATTGCTTGGCATAAACCTTGCATATGTCGGCATGACAGCTGGAAACTTTAATGACTAGGCGAGATTTAAACCTCACAAAAAGCCAAGTTAGCACGGGAGGTAAAGATGAATTTACTTGAAAGAACGATGGGTGTGCATGAAAAAGCACTGCGCGTACGTAATGAGCGCATGGAGCTGCTCGCCCGAAATATTGCTAACGGTGACACACCGCATTTCAAAGCCAGAGAACTCGATTTTAAAGTCGTTATGAGTGAAGTGAAGTACGAACAACCTATTAATAGTACGCATAACAATCATTTTGATTTTGCGGATGAGAGTGTGAATACCGATGGACTACGTTATCGCGTGCCATTCAACGCATCTGTTGATGGCAACACCGTAGAGATGACAGTAGAGCAAGCGAAGTACGGTAAAGCAGCAGCTGATTATCAAGCTACTTTGTCGTTTCTTGAAAACAGAATTTCAGGCGTGCGTAAAGCCTTACGAGGGGAGTAAACCAACATGCCTATAGATAGTATTTTTGGAATCGGCGGTACTGCACTCAATGCGCAGTTAATTCGTATGAATACCACCGCATCGAATCTAGCCAATGCAGGTACCACTGCACCGAATGAACAAGAAGCGTTCAAAGGAAAGCGCGTCGTCTTCAAAGCCTTGATGGATGATGAAATGATTCATGCAGGCGCACCGTATGTTGGTGGTGTGAAGGTAGACAAAATCGTGGACGACAAACGTCCGATTCCTAAATTGTATGACCCAAATAATCCGCTGGCAGACAAAGAAGGTTTTGTTTATCAGTCGAATGTAAATGAAGTGACAGAAATGATTGATTTGATGGCTGCATCGCGTTCGTATCAAAACAATGTTGAAGTCGTTAACACTGCGCGTGAATTAATGATGCGCACCATAGACATTATTAAAGCTTAAGGAAAATTATCATGGCCATCACTTCAACAGTGGATACCACCAGTAGCACGGTGCCATCGAATATTAAGACCACTACGCAAGCAAAAAAAGAAGCAGAAGAAGCTGTCTTAAATGGTGATGGCGGTGCGATGGGGCAAACCGCTTTTCTTACTTTATTTACTGCACAGTTGAAAAGCCAAAATCCATTAGATCCTATGGATAACACAGCATTCGTTTCGCAGTTAGCGCAATTCTCACAATTAGAAGCCACCACCAAGATGTCAGATTCTATGACTAGCTTGGTCAAGACTATGTCTACCGATCGCATGACATCTGCAGCTTCGTTATTAGGTAAAAAAGTTTCACTCGCAGATGGCCAAGCAATGGTAGCCAATAGCGAAGGCGTTGATGGCGTTGTCACATTACCGAATGATGTGGATTCCATTTCGCTCAAAGTATTTTCATCATCTGGTCAATTAGTGCGCACAGGCAGCATAGGCGCGCAGAAGAAAGGTGACTTCCCATTCACATGGGATGGTAATGATGATGCAGGTAATAAAGTCGCTGATGGCAAATACAGAATTGAAGCAACCACATTGAAATTTGGCAAAGAAAACAAAGTCGCTGTATCCACACTCGCTACTGTTAAAGGTGTGTCAACTGATACGGTTACCGGTGATTTAAAACTTGATGTAGGCAATAACACGACGATGAGTATGTCGGAGATCAAACGTATTGGTAATTAAGCGACGCCTCATTACTAAAGAATAGAACACAAGTCCACACGAAATTCAGGAGAAGCACACATGTCTTTTTACACATCACTCACTGGTTTGAATGCTGCCACCTCTCAGCTATCAGTTACCAGTAATAACATTGCCAACGTGGGCACCACTGGTTTTAAGCGCTCACGCGCTGACTTTGGTGACATCTTTGCGACTTCTCCTTTGCAAAAAGCTTCTTCTGTTATTGGTCAAGGTGTGGCACTCAAGCAGGTAAGCCAAGAATTCAGTCAAGGTAACATTCAATTCTCAGCGAACTCACTTGATATCGCGATTACGGGTGACGGTTTCTTCCCATTGAAATCAGCAGATGGCTTGCAAGACATCTTTACGCGTAACGGTACCTTTATGTTGAACGACTCTTATAACGTCGTTAACTCAGCTGGACAAGCATTGATTGCAGCAGCGGTTGACTCCTCTGGTAAAGCAGACTTAGATAATCTTTCTAAATTACTGATTCCACGTAAGACTAGTGGTGATGCAGTAGCAACATCAGAAATTCAACTCGGTTTGAATTTTCCATCCGATGCACAAGTACCTACACTGCCATTCGATAGAAATGATCCAACAACCTATAACAAAACCACTGCAGTGACTGTTTACGATGCAGGTGGTAATGGTTACTTAGCGACTGTTTATTATCGTAAAACACAAGTAGCAAGTCCTGATGATCCATCAAATAAATGGCAGACCTATGTCTACATTGGTGACACAAAATTACAAGAACTGTTAATTCAATCTACAGATAAAAGTGGTGATAAACAGTACGTCAACAAATACGGTGAGATCCGTGCTGAAGCAGATATTCCTCCACAAGATATCGCACGTGGTGTAACAAAATTATTTAACCTCGATGATTTAAAAAATCCACTAGCATCATCTGCAGCTAGCGTGAGTGGTGCTGCATTACCTCCATTACTCACCAATGAATGGAAAAATGCTATTTCATTCCCAGCCAAGATTAACCAATTACTAGAAGATGGTACTGCTAGTGAAATTTCTTATCCTACCGGCGCAGGTGCTGGTACGTATACATTCGATGACGGTATTGCCCCCGCCTATAGCGCAGAAAATTTACAAGACTTAGTTGCAGCAATTAATGGCGACTTGGAATTTCCACATGATTACGTTGTATCTCTGAATTCCAGCGGCGATTCTCTAATCGTCAATGTTAAAGATGGCGGTACCTTAGCGCCTCCTCCTGTCGTGACTGCAGTGCCTGCTGAAGAAATTATATTTAGTAATGCAACGCAAGCGCCATCAGCAGAGACAACTGATGGAACTGATGCAATTAATGAAAAAGCGACAGTCACCTTTACTGCATTACAAGCAGGTGACACCGTCACGATCGATACCATGACGCTGACAGCTACAGCAGCAATGACAGCAGATCAAGTTGCTGCTGCATTTTTAGCTGGAACCGATCCAACTAACGGTAGTTTTAATGGCACTACGCTAACCGATTGGGAAGTTGATACCGCAACTGGTGCTGAAGCGATTTTTGTATCTGTCGCTACTGGTGATGTCACGGATTTAGCACCTTCTGCAGCAGCTTCCATGGCTACCCCGACTGTTACAACAGCATCAATAGCAGGAACATTTGAAACTGCAACGGTCACTTTCAAAGATTTAGTTGCAGGAGAAACTGTAACAATTGGCGGTTTGGAATTTACTGCATCTGGAGCAGTCACTGCTGCAGAGCTAGCAACTGCCTTTGAAGGTTTAACTGATGGCACTGACTTTACGACTGCAAATGGATCACAAATTCTGCCCGCAGGCACATTTACGGCAGGTACGTTAGCTGGCTGGGCTGGCGGTATAGCAGTGGGTGATGATTTGGAATTTACTGCTTCATTGGTTGGTAATGCAACTGATATTGATGCAACCTCAACTGCAGTAGCAGGTACACCTACCGTTGTTACTGTAGCTGGCACTCCCGATATTAATGAAGTCAATACCGTCACCTTTAAAGCAATGGAAGACGGCGATACAGTAACTGTAGGTGGCATAACTTTCACTGCAACTGGTGCGGTAACTGCGAATGAAGTAGCAACTGCATTTGCAGGACTTACTGCAGGTAGCACAGCAGCGCAAGCAACATCGGTAGCGCTCACAACGAACCCCACATTAGCAGGAAGTTTTACCGCAGGTTCTTTGGTCGATTGGGCAACCACTACTGCAACTGCATCAGGTGCTACTTTGGCATTTACTGCAAATGCAAATGGCAACATTGCAAATATTATTGCAACGCGCACTTTGCCTTCACTGACATTAACGACTGCTGATAATGAACTTGGCACAACTGAAAGTGCAGTATTAACATTTAAAGATATGAAAGCAGGTGATGCAGTCACCGTTGCTGGCTTGACTTTTACTGCGAGTGAAGCGATAACAGGAACGGAAGTCGCTGCTTTGTTTGCAGAATTAACTGATGGTATGGATTTAACTGCAGTTGAAGACGCGCATCCCACCACCGCAGGTGTATTTAGTGGTGGTCCTTTTGTGGGTTGGTCTACAGGTACCGCAGATGGTACGACGATTACTTTAACATCGACCGATGCAGCTAACGTAGCTGACATTGATACGGAAGTGAGTTTCTTACGTCCGGATGTTGATTCAATTGTTGATTACTCAAAAGTTGAGGGAGCTAAATCCTATTCATTTAATGATGGCACAACGACATTTACTGCCACTACACTTAAAGCATTGGCTACGGAAATAACCAAAGCTAATGCAACCCATCCGACTTACACCGCATCGTATGACACAGTAACTGGTAATCTCAGTGTTACTAAGGTTGATGATACTGCGCCTGTTATTACAGTAACCGCGTCGTTTGCAGCAGCAGCAGGCATCACCTTTGATTTAAATGTCGATGGATCATCCCAAGACATCAAGATTGATTTGAGTTATTTGCAAAATCTCACGGCTGAGAAAAAATATACCGGTGTTGAACTGGCGCGTGAAATGACGAATGTCATCAATAAATCTTACGGTGATGAGCGTTATTTTGATTTCAGTTCTTTATCTTCTACAGCAAATCCTGAGACAGCGACTTTATTCAAGATATCCGCTGATAATGGTACTGAACGTATTATTTCGATTACGCAAAATCCCGATCCAACTATTGGTGATGTTGCAGATTTAAAGGCAGTCACCATTGCTGACTCAGTCGCAATACTGCAAAAGAAAATTCATGACGCATTTAATCAACCTGGCGATCCTGAAATCACAGTAGGTTATAACCCAGTCAAACGATCCTTTACATTCAAGTCATCGAATGATGCCGTGATTTCTTTACAAGCACCTGGCTTAATTAAGAATGATTTATTTGATTTGCCAACTGCAAAAGTAGCAGTAGATCCTCTGACAGGTACCTATGGTGCAACCGTTATTCCGAATGGCGGTACGGTTCTAGATCCATTAGATCATCGCTATGGTGTCAATGTCACCTTTGATGAAACCAACGGTACATTTAATATTTCTTCCAGCACGACTGGTGACACATCTAGTATCAAAATTTCTAATGCGAGCTCTTTAGCAAGCGAATTATTCGGTTTTCCTACGGGTGTGGATGGTATTGAAACAGATACTTCTTCTACGCCATTGCGCGGTATTGTTTCTGAGCCTGCGATATTAAACGGCAACACCATTGGTATTAATCTCGACAATAAATTCCGTGTCGATGGTTCAAATAATCAATTCGTTGTCACCGTTGATAACGTGACCGGCTTGATTGAAATGCCACCACGATCAGATTACAACATCGAAGAATTCCGCCAAGATTTAGAGCGCCGTATTAATTCACTCGCTGACGGATTTGGTCGTACTGTGAATGGTGTGAAGGTAGGCATCAGCACTCAACCTGGTACCAACAATAAATTCTTCACCTTCACCACAGGTACTACAGGTGATAACTCCTTCTTAAAAGTGTCCGCAAATAGTATTTGGGGTTTAGCGAATATTGATAGCGTGCGTGGTAGCACCAGCCGTTGGTTAGAACCTAAGCAAGCAATGAATGGCGATGGCTTCCCACTGTATGTAGACCGTGATGGTTTAGAAACCTCCGATCCAGGTGCATTCTCTGAAGATGAAACGCGCGAATTGTGGTCGCCGATCTTCTTAGACAAAGGTGAGTTGACCTTTGATACAGGCGGAAATCTGAAGTCGCCAGAGACAGCAACCCAATTCAAGAGCACCACCATTGGTAACTCTGGTGCGACCTTGCAGTTCTCAATCGACTACGGTTCATCCACCCAGTTCTCTTCACCTTTCTCGGTGTTGAAACAAAATCAAAATGGTCGTCCAGAAGGTGATTTGATTGGTGTCGACATTGCGGATGATGGATTGGTATCCGCCAGTTATTCAAATGGCAATCAAAAATCACTGGCAAAAATCATTCTGGTGAACTTCGCTTCACCAACCGGTTTACGTCAAATTGGTGACTCCAGCTACTACTCCACCTCGAAATCAGGTGATGCGAAATTCGGCGAAGCAGGCGCCGCTGGCTTTGGCACGGTTCGTGCTGGTGCTAGGGAGAGAGCAAACGTCGATTTAACGACAGAGCTGGTGGAATTGATTACAGCACAACGTAATTTCCAGGCAAATGCGAAAGCGATTGAAACCAACAATACGCTAACCCAAGCCATTATTAACATCCGTAGCTAAGGATAGAAAGCGTAGTTAAGGAACCGACATGGATCGCTTGATATTTACCTCGCTGGCTTCGATTAATGAGCGTCGCCTCTTGCGCGAACAGCTCAATAACGAACTGGCAAATATCTCGACTGTCGGTTTTAAACGCAGTTTTGATAGTGCTATGACAGCTGTAAAAGCTGAGGGTGACGGTTTTGATTCACGTATTCAACCATTCATCCAACAAAAGGATGCCGTGTCCATGGCGCCCGGTACCTTAATGGCAACGGGTCGTTCTATGGATATCGCTATCAATGAAAAAGGTGTGCTGGGTGTGCTGGGTAAAGATGGCACCTTAGGTTTTACTCGACGCGGCGATTTGACAGTCAATAGTCAGGGCGTCATGGAAAACGGTGCAGGTAATGTGGTGTTGGGACAGGCAGGTAATCCGATCACGATTCCTTCTGGTTTTGACGTGACCATCACCAAAGAAGGTGACATTTATGCGCGTGACTTAAATCAGCCAGGTGTACAGCCTTCTGTTTTGATAGATAGATTGATGTTGCGTGATTCAAGTCAAATGACATTTGAGCGTCGTGAAGATGCCTTAATGCGTCCACAACCAGAATTTAGACAGCCGAATGGTGATTTTGTGAACGGTCCTTTGCCAGTGACCGTGACACCACAAGCATTAGAGAGCAGTAACGTGAATCCCGTCGTTGCTGTCGTGAGATTAATTGATTACACCCGCTCCTTTGAATCGCAAATTCGATTCATCAAAGAAGCGAAGTCGCTAGATGAATCTGGCATGAGTATGTTGAAGCCACGTTAATCGCGTGCATGAAAAGAATTAAAGGAGAGTAAGCCATGGATGCAGCAATGTGGGTAGCTAAGACAGGTCTTGATGCGCAACAAACGCGTCTGACTGTCATCTCGAATAACCTTGCAAACGTTAGCACAACAGGCTTCAAGCGCGATCGCGCTGTATTTGAAGATCTCTTGTATCAAAACGTGCGTCAAGCCGGTGGTCAGACTGGCGCTGCGACACAAATGCCAACCGGTTTAATGCTTGGTACGGGTACACGTATTCTGGCAACGGAAAAAAATCATTCTCAAGGCAACATGATCAACACCCAAAACGCGCTGGATATGGCGATTGCAGGTGAGGGTATGTTCCAAATCACACAGGCTGACGGCACGATTGCTTATACCCGTGATGGTTCATTCAAATTATCTAATACAGGACAGTTAGTCACAGGTAATGGTCAACCTTTACAGCCTGCGATTGTTGTTCCTGCCAATGCATCTTCCATCACGATTGGTGAAGATGGTCTGGTAACAGCGGAGTTGTATGCAGGTGGTGGTGCACAGCAGATCGGTCAAATTCAGATCGCGCGTTTTGTGAATGCAGCTGGTCTACAACCATTAGGTAATAACTTATTTAAAGAAACGATTGCCAGTGGTGCGCCTGCTTTACTCAATCCGGGCACACAGGCAGCCGGCAAAATTAAGCAAGGTATGTTGGAAGCTTCTAACGTGAACGTCGTGGAAGAAATGGTCAACATGATTGAAACCCAACGTGCTTATGAAATTAATTCAAAAGCGATTTCTGCTGCCGACGGCATGCTGCGCTTCTTGAATAACAACATGTAATCCAAGTCAGTCACTGGAGATAACTAGATGAAAAAATTAATTGCGCCTATGGCGCTGGCTGGATGTGCATTGCTGACAGCATGCTCCGCCCCTATGCCTGTCGCACATACGCCGGCATTTGCTCCGGTAGTTCCTGTGGCTCGTGATAAGAGCAAATTACCAACCGGTGCTATTTTTGCCAGCACTAACACTGATATGTGGCAGGCACGTCGTCGTGATTATCAAGTTGGCGACATTATTACCGTCTTACTTGATGAATCGACACAAGCAGCCAGAACTTTAAATAATGAAACAAGCCGTGAATCTAGTAATGATGCAGTACCAGCTGGATTAAATGCAGCGATCTCTGGCTTAGGCGGCATCGGTAACATTACAAACGGTATTAACACCGCTGGTGCAACTATTACTAATAAAGGTAAGGGCGTAGCAGATCAACGTGCTTCACTCTCCGGTTCTATTGCTGTCACAGTGACCGAAGTGCAAGAGAACGGAAACTTAGTACTGCGTGGTGAAAAACAATTGTCTTTGTCTGAAGGTGGCGAAGTGATTCAAGTATCGGGAATCATTCGAGCAGAAGATGTCAGCGCGAATAGCACTGTGTTGTCACGCCGTTTAGCTAATGCACAAATTAGCTATCGTGGAGTAGGCGATTTAGCGAATGCTACCCGTGTCGGTTGGGGTACCAGTGCGTTACTAAAATTCTGGCCTTTCTAAGGATGACTATCATGCGTTCATCCTCCTTACAACGACAACTACTGACGCTAGTCTGTGCATTGTCTTTTGCATCAGACGCGATGGCAGATCGTATTAAAGATCTTGCATCTTTAGCTGCTGTTCGTACCAATCAATTGGTGGGTTACGGTATCGTGGTTGGTTTGCAAGGAACGGGTGATGGTACCGATGTATTTACCGTTCAAACAATACGCGCCATGTTTAATAAAATGGGCGTGGGTATGGATGGTAATTTATCCGACTTCGAACGAGCAGCAGCTGCAGCAGGACGAATTGATGTAAAAAATGTCGCCGCAGTGATGGTGACTGCAGAATTACCTGGCATGGCTAAACCTGGTCAGCGTATCGATGTCAACGTAGGCACCTTAGGTAAAGCGAGTAGCTTACGTGGTGGTACCTTGATTATGACGAGCTTGCGTGGCGTAGACGGCGAAGTGTATGCCTTAGCGCAGGGCGTAGTCACCACAACGGGTATCGATGCCAGTGCTGCAGGTTCTAAAGTTGCGGTTGGTGTTCCTACCTCTGCTCGTATACCTAATGGTGCAACAGTAGAACGTATTGTTGAAACACCATTTGAAAAAACAGAATTCGTCATGATGAATGTACGTGAACAAGACTTCACGACGACGAATGCGATTGTTGCTGCTGTTAACAAAACTTTTGGCGCAGATACAGCTAAAGCGCTGGATGCTGTTTCAATTTCATTGCGTGCTCCTACCGACGTATCACA
Source organism: Noviherbaspirillum sp. (assembly GCA_034680505.1). Lineage (GTDB taxonomy): Bacteria > Pseudomonadota > Gammaproteobacteria > Burkholderiales > Burkholderiaceae_D > Pernthalerella. Next base: position 6,960 of record JAXISQ010000007.1, on the reverse strand, counting down.
GCGCGTGACTTTCATGAGCATGGTAGAAAATCTAGAAGTCATTCCAGGTGAAGCACCTGCACGCGTGGTGGTGAATTCTCGAACAGGTACCGTCGTTATCAGTCGTAATGTGAAAGTCACAGCGGCTGCTGTGTCACACGGTACGATTTCAGTCTCAATTGCGGCAACCAATGAAGTGAGTCAGCCGAATGCTTTTGCACAAGGTCAAACTACACCGGTTCAAAATGCCAACATCACAGTGGCAGAACCAAATAAACCTATGATTTTATTCCAGCCTGGTGTGGACTTGCGTCAGATCGTTGATGCAGTTAATCAGGTAGGTGCTTCTCCTTCCGCCATGATTGCTATTCTTGAAGCTTTAAAAAGCTCAGGTAGCTTGCGCGCAGATTTAGTGGTGATTTAAATGACTGAAATCTCGAACAATCCTCAGTCGTACATGGACTTTGCTGGTCTGGGTAACCTGCGTGGTCAGGCATCGCAGAAAAATGGCAAAGCTACCAAAGAGACTGCGACACAGTTCGAGGCCATGATGATTCAGATGATGCTCAAGTCCATGCGTGAATCGATTGAGAAAGATGATCTCATGGGTAATTCAGAAGCGACTAAAACATTTGAAGAAATGTATGACAAAGAATTGTCAGTTGCGATGGCGAAAAAAGGCTCGATGGGTGTGGCTGATATGTTGGTCAAACATATCAATCAAGCTGAACTCGCTGCAGAGCAGGCAAGAGAACGCAATAATAATCCACAGCCACAACAAGCATTGCAGTTGAATCCACCACAACAATCATTGCCTGTGAATCAGTCACAGCCGTCGATTCCTTTGATTCGTCCGGAAAAATTTTCGGTCAAGCCTGAAGGCGTGAGCAAAGTTGGAGAGCTCAATAAATGAGCGATATCTTCAACATTAGCAGTGCTGCGGTTTCTGCGTATCAGCGCACCTTAAGCACAGTCAGTAATAACATTGCTAATGTGGGCACTGAAGGTTACGTTCGTCAAGAAAGTAAGCTGGAAGAAAATCCTTCTGCATTAAAAGGTAATGTGTATTTAGGCACTGGTACCAATTTCGCAGGTGTGCGACGTGCTTATGATGAATTTTTAGAACAAAATCTACGTAACAGTAATAGTGATGTTGCGACCCAAGAGCCATTGGTCACTTATACCAATCGTGTGGTTGATGTATTAGGTAGCGATACCGTAGGGCTACCGCCTGCGATGGATAAATTTTTTGCATCCGCGCGTGCTTTATCAACCGATCCTTCTTCGACAATTTTACGCGGACAGTTCTTGCGTGATACCGAAGGTTTAGCAGATAGATTCCATCAACTTTCTGATCAGCTCGGTGCAATCGATATAGAGACACGTGAATCCATTAATGGCAAGATCGATAAAATTAATAACCTCTCGAGTCAACTCGCTGTAGTCAATCGTCAGTTGGCAGGTAAAAGTCTTCCAGATTTACAACCGCCTGAATTGCTTGATCAACGTGATCGTTTGCTCAATGACTTATCTAAGTTAGTAAAAATTTCTGTATCTACCACTGCGAATGGCTCAGTGAATGTAGGCATAGGCTCTGTTGCTGGTTCAGGCTTAATTTTGAATGGACAGAACACATTACAAATCGGCGCACAATTTGATGTGTCAGATATGGGGCGCTTTACGATTGTGGGTGATCCTTTCGGTAATGCTGAGCCTATCATCGGTGTAGGTAATGGTGAATTAGGTGGCTTAGTAAATTTTCGTGAACAGGTACTACAACCGTCAGTTGAGCATTTAGATTTTTTAGCTAAGACCTTAGCTAATGAAGTCAATGCCGTGCAACGTGGTGGTATCGATACGCATGGTGAACTAGGTAAAGATTTATTTGTTATTTCAACCGTTGCTCGTACAGATGCGGCTAGCGGAGCAGTGACGCAAATTGAGCGTGCTGCTGAAGGTTTGAAAGTCGCTATTACTGACACCTCACGTATTGCAGCGGGTGCACGCTTTCGTGTGATCGAAAATGAAAAGAATTTATCAGGTGTCGATGCAGTATTAAGTTATGCGCCATCATATGCCAACACCACAAAGGTTAAGCCCTTATCAGAGGTCATTAAAAATAATCCTGATCCTAGTGCAGGTATAGCTGCACCAGAAAATTTATTATTAGGTCAGATTACGCAGGGCAGTGATAACTGGTCATTGTTTTTAGATGACGCTACTGATCAACAGCAAATTCAAGTCTTTACTCGCGATGGTCGTCATTTAATTGGATCGCCCCTGAAAGATGACCCAGAAGATCCTGACTACAATGTATTGAAATCCATTGTAAAAACAGAAAATGGTTTTGTGCCGGGTACAACTTACTCTAAAGATTATCTGAATCTGTCAGATCAATCTGGCTATAAACAATTAAATGTGTTTTATGGATTAAAAGCTGAACCTTCTACGCACTACGCAAAAGACGCAGCGTTTACTGATACACATTCTGTTTTTCCTACAGCGAATCTGAAAGAAGTCACTAAGGGATTAACTATCCCTGCTGACTTGAAATTAATTCCTGCTCAGAGTTATACGATTAATGGCAAAGTACTTCCAGCATTAACACCGGGTACACCAGCTAGAGCAGACACCATAGAAGCAAGCGATATGGTGGCATGGATAAATCGTGCAACCAAAGGAATGACACCCGCAGTCACAGCCAGTGCATTGACACAAGCACGCACCTCACTTGCTAACATTGACCTCAATAAAGCATTAACAATTAATGGTGTACAAGTTTGGAAGGGTGCTGATGATACTAGTTCCGATGTGAATGGTGATGGCACTGTAGACTTCGATGATTTTATAAATGCTATTAACAATCCACCTGGCCCCATCGGTGTCAGTGCAGTGATAGATGAAACTATTGGAGAACTAGTTATCAGTAATGACACTGGTGCAGATATAAAAATTGACAATCCAGGTGCTGAGATAGGTAATGCATTATCTGCAGAAGCTAAAATCTATAAAGGTCAGTTACAGTTCATTAGTGAAGGTGAAATCACATTAGGCTTTGGTCCAAAAGGTAAAGTCGGTGATCTCGATCCGTTGAAGAGTGCATTAGGTGAGCCAGTCGGTAAATATTACGTAGCCATCTTGCCAGTGGTGCCTTTGAATGCGGAGATAGTAGGTAGCACTATTCCAGCCGGATTGCGTTCTGTTGCAGGTGGTGCGATTACACTAAATAACATCATACTGAGTAGCTTACCTGATACAGGTAAAGATTTAACTGCCAGCGATATTGCGAATTGGATTAATTCGCAAACTGAAGGGCAGATGACGCCAGCTGTCACTGTCACTGCATCGAATACTGTCAAAACGCCAGCAGGATTAGTCTCGTTAGCTTCGAGTTTAAAAATTAATGGCGAGCTGGTATGGCCAGGTAATGGTTCGGCAACCTTAGAAGAATTACTCACATCGATTAATAGTGCAGAGATTGGCGTCAGTGCTGCACTCGATAATGCTGGCAATATCGTTATTAGTAATGATACAGGCGACGATATTACGTTTACCTCGACTGGTAGTCGTAATGCTTTAGGGATGGCAAATGGTACCTATAAAGGTAGCATTAATCTCTCCTCAGAAGCAGAAATCAGAATGGGATTTACGAGTGGTGGCACTCCGGCTGAATTAGCTAAGCTAGGACTGCGTACAGGTGTGTATATCGAAGGTCCCGTCCCTGAAGATTTATTAGTCTTTGTGGTAGGTGAAGGACAAGGAACTGTTGCCGGAAGTTTTGATAGTAGCTTGAAAAATCCTGCGACTATCGATGCAGCACGCGTAGACAGCCTTCGTGCACAAGAATTCGAAGTCAATTTCACCAGTGATAGCCGTTATGAAGTCACATGGAAAAATCCAGCTAATAATATTGTGACCGTACTTGCTGAGCGTGATTACGATCCACTAGTTGGTATTAATTATCAAGGCTTGCAATTACGTTTATCCTCCGCGCCTATGAAAGGCGATAAATTTCTGATTGATGGTAATCAGGATGGCATAGGCAATAACCAAAATATTTTACAGATGGTGGCACTTGAATCAAAAGTCGTCATCGGTGGTGCGACTGGTGCCACGCTCTCACAGGCTTATGAAGAGCAGTTGAGTAAAGTCGGCAATATTGCAGACCAAGCTAAAGTCGCGCAAGCAGCTTTAGAAGTTGTTAATCAACAAGCTGTAGAGAATAAAGATAAAGTTTCTGGTGTGTCATTAGACAGCGAGGCAGCAGATTTAATTCGTTTTCAACAGGCCTATCAAGCTTGCGCAAAAGCGATGCAGATATCTGGCCAGTTGTTTGATTCTATTTTGCAGAGTACCTAAGCAGGAGCAGTAAATCATGCAAATTTCTACCAACTTGATGTTTGATAAAGCCATCTCGCAGATGGGAAAGACCAAAGATAGATTAGGTCAAGTACAACTGCAGCTTTCAACGTCTAAGTCAGTTCTTAAGCCTAGTGATTCACCAGATAAGACTACAACGATTACACGATTGCAATCTGCCATTGCACGTCAAGATAGTTATGTTTCTACGATTAAAACGACTTTAGATAAGTTAAGTCAGCAAGAAACAGCGCTGAAAAGTTCTAGCAATATTTTAGTGCGCATGAAAGAACTCGCCATTCAGGCTGCGAATGACACCATGTCGCCACAAGATCGTAAAGAAATTGCGATTGAAGTAGCTGGCTTGCGTGATCAAGTAAGGTCATTAGCCAATACGCAAGATGTAAATGGTGCGTTTATTTTCTCAGGTAGTCGTATTGATACTGCAGCATACGGTATCAATGTTGATGGCCAAAGACCGTATCAAGGTGATCAGACAGTAGGTTATGTGCCAGTAGGAGCTCAGCGCGAAGTCGATAACAATCGCACTGGTACGCAAGCATTCTCAAGAATTATTCGTACTGATCAACAAGGCAACAAAGAAAGCGTAGGTTTTTTTAAGGTCATGGATGATTTTGTTAGTGCCCTGATCAATAACAAACCTGGCGAAATTCAGCGTAGTGTGGGTGAGCTAGATACCGCACAGCATGGCATGACAGAGAGCATTGCCAATGTGGGTTCGGGTATGAATGTACTGGAATCTCAGCAAGCTGTTGCAGAAGAAAATATTTTGCGTATGAAGACTACTTTATCAGATGTGAAAGATGTGGATTACACCGAAGCGATTACGCAAATGAATAAAGACATGCTAGCTTTGGAAGCAGCACAAAGTAGTTTTTCAAAAATATCGCAATTGAATTTATTTGACTACATTCGCTAATCATGCAGAACAGTAGTGCTAAAGATTTACTTGTTACTAAGGTCAGCGTGCTTTATATAGCACGTCTGTCATTTGTACCGAGACAGGAATAATCATGGCAACCACGACCGTAGGTAGCACGACCAGCGCAACAACGACCACGACCACAGCACCTAAGCAAAATATTGTTAATTTGTTGGGCGCTGGTTCAGGTATTGATACCCAGGCATTGGCACAAAGTTTGGTCGATGCAGAACGCGTGCCGCGCGAAGAAACCATTAACAATCGCATCACAAAAAGTGAAGCAAGAATTTCAGGTTATGCAGCAATTACTTACTCGGCTAATGAATTAAAAACTGCTTTTGCAGCACTCAATGATTTGAATGACTTTAATAGTCTCTCTGTCAGAAATAGCAATACGACAGCTTTTAATATCACAACAGCTGCTGCAGCTTCAGTAGGTGATTTTCAAATTGACGTACAAAGCTTGGCTAAACCGCAGCGCTCGGTATCGGATGGATTTAGCGATTCAGCAACCAATCTTTCTGCGGCCGATTTCACTCTTAAGCTGTCTGTGCATGGAGCTACGCCTGCCACGGATATCGCCATCTTGGCGGACAAAAGTAGTCCTGCCGATATCGTCAGTGCAATTAATAATTCTGGTACAGGTATCACTGCGCAATTAATTAATTCGGGTGATGGAACTGCTACCCCATTTAAATTAGTTTTGACTGGAACATCAGGCGCACGTAAAGACTTTACTCTCACCAGTGATGATGGGTTAGGTAATCCAATTAGTGGACTAGATTTCAATACCGATGCGCCTATACAAAGCGCAACGGATGCAACAGTTGTTGTCAATGGTTTAACAGTTAAACGCAGTACGAATGTCATCTCCGATGTTATTACGGGTGTCACCCTCGATTTATTTTCAACGACGAGTTCCCCTGCAACCGTCAATATGACAAGGGATGGCAGTGCATTAAAAGAAAAATTTAAAAACTTAGTAACTGCCTATAACGATGGGCTGAGTATGTTGAATGTACTCGCAGACAAAGATTCCACAGTTGAGCAGTATGGTGGTTCTTTGTTTGGCGATTCTACGGTTAGAACGGTGAAGTCTTTATTTCGTGACACGATGTTAGCTGCCTCGACAACACCCGGTACCAATGCCAGTTTCTTGTGGCAGCTAGGTATTAATCTGACCAAAGAAGGTCCGATGGAGCTCGATGAAACAAAGTTAGATGCTGCTTTGACTGATAACTTTGATGGTGTTGTCAAAATGATGACAGGCAATACCAATAATCTGAGTGCCTTCAGCACAGCGCCGGCAGGTATAGCTGGTGAGGCAGTCAGGAAGTTAACTAAGTTAGTTGCTACCGATGGCGTATTAACCAAGCAAACTGAATCTACCAATACGCAAATTGATAAATACAAAAAAGATTTAGAGTCCTTGCAAGATAGGATGGATAAGTTATTAAAACGTTATCAAAGTGATTTAGGTGCGATGGATACCTTTGTCAGCCAATCCAATAGTCTGAGAAAGAGTTTGACGTCTACCTTTGAAGGTATGTCTAAATCGAACAATTAATAGTTAGCTAGTTTCTATTTATATAGTAACCGCGCTAAAGGGCGCTTTTTTTAACCATTTAATTATAAAAAATTAAAAAATACAAAATAATTTGAGCGTACAACCGACACAT